>CAZPVB010000026.1:0-28670 GCA_964589855.1 uncultured Bacteroidales bacterium | reverse complement strand
CGGGCACGGTAATGTGTTTTTTACTTCTCAGGAGGCAGAAAATTTACGTAATTATCTGATGGCGGGTGGTTTTTTGCATGTTGATGATAATTATGGAATGGAGCCCTATTTCAGAAGAGAGATTAAAAAAGTTTTTCCGGAATTGCAATTGATAGAATTGCCTTTTGATCATTCTGTTTATCACCAGAAATTTAGTTTCCCTGATGGATTGCCCAAAATTCATGAGCACGACGGGGAACCTCCACAAGGTTTCGCCATGTTTTATGAAGGACGTATGGTTGTTTTTTTTAGTTATGAGTCTGATCTGGGCAATGGATGGGAGGATCCTGCTGTGCATGGGAATGATGAAGAAACCAGGTTAAAAGCACTCAGAATGGGTTCCAATCTTTTGCAATATATTTTCAACAGGCGCGATGTTTAAATCTTGTTTGCAAGAAAACGCCCCTTGCTGCGCTGGGATTGTCTTCAAAACTGGCAATTCGTTTTTCAACCAGACACCTGTTTCTAATCCATTGACTGCCTTTTACTTGACGCATTCTTATCAGGCACGATTTCAATTATGCGTTTTCCTGTAAACTCTAAACAGGTTTTATTTGCTTTTAAAAAATGCCTTTTTCAGGTTGGTAGATTTTTTGATGGGAGGCATGCCAAAATAACCCTCTTTCACGGTTTTTATTTCTTCTACCGTGAAAAATGCATTCGGATTATACTGGTTGATCAGAGAGATTACTTTTCGAAGGTTTTTGCGTTTTATGATGGTCAAAACGATCTGTACAGGACCCATCACTCCTCTTGCATCAAAGGTAGTAACACCGAAACTGCTGTCTCTCAATTGCTCAATGAGCAAAGTGGTATCTTTCCGGGGAACAATCCTTACCAGAACGGTACCCAGCGATAATTTTTCTTCAATCACAATACCCAGGTAATTGCCCAGTGAAAACCCAAGACCATAAGCAATGTAAGACATCGGGTTGTTTAAATGTTGTAATACCTGGGTGACGGCAAGCAACCAAATGATCACTTCAAAAAAACCAAATAATGGGGCAAGGAATTTCATCCCTTTTGCTACAAATATAAGCCGCACTGTACCAATACTTTGATCCAGGATACGCGAAAGGAAGATCAGAAAAGGCAGCAATACCCATGTCCACCAGAAAGTTTCGAAGAAGGGCGCGTCGATCATAAAAAAAATGATTTAATAAGAGTGGCAAAATTAATGGAAATATCATTTTCAACCCTTATAATTCATTGTATAAAACAAAAAAACGAAAAATCTATTTATTATACCAGTTAGTAAACTTAACTTTGAACTTCCATAAAAAAAACTGACCGGAGAGGCGATTTCCTGAACTATTGTTGATTTTCTTAAGGCAGATATGTCATCCGGTTGATTTATAAATTATTAAATTGCATTTTTTTCAATGTCAGATAATAAAATCTATTCGGCAGTTGTCATTGGAGCGGGTCTTACCGGTTTAACAGCGGCATATCATCTGAGAAAAAAAGATATCCTTGTACTGGAAGAGAATCCAGAGGCTGGAGGGGTTATCCATACCCAGCGTAATGATGGTTTTTTGTATGAATCGGGCCCCAATACCGGTGTAGTGGGAACGCCTGAAATTGTTGAACTTTTTGAGGAATTAAAAGGCAAATGTGAGTTGGAAGAGGCCAACGAAAACAACAAAAAACGCTATATTCTGAAAGATGGCAACTGGCAGCCCCTTCCGGGCAGTTTGAAAGGAGGAATACAAACACCGCTTTTTACCCTCGGTGATAAAATTCGTTTGTTGGGTGAGCCATTTCGTTCTAAAGGGAAAGACCCTCATGAAACATTATCGGCGCTTGTAAAACGACGTATGGGTCAAAGTTTTCTGGATTATGCTATCGACCCTTTTATTTTGGGTGTGTATGCAGGAGATCCTGATGTTTTGGTGCCAAAATATGCATTGCCTAAACTCTATAACCTGGAGCAGGATTACGGAAGTTTTATAGGGGGCGCTATAAAAAAGCAAATGGAGAAAAAAACTGACCAGGAAAAAAAAGTTACCAGAAAAGTGTTTTCTGTAAAAGGTGGACTTAGCAACCTGGTTATTGCACTTTTTAAATCTGTGGGGGAGGATAAATTTGTATTTGAGGCAAAAGGTGTAGAAGTTCTGCCACAAGATGATTTGTTTTTGATCAATTATCATAAGAATGGAAAAACTTTTAATGTAAGAACCCGGAATGTAATCAGTACAACAGGTGCTCACCAACTACCTTCAGTGATGCCATTTATTGATAAAAAGGATATAGGGGTGCTTACTGGTTTGCACTATGCAAGGGTTGTAGAAGTAAGTCTGGGGTTTAAAGAATGGGAGGGAATGCCCCTTGATGCATTTGGGGGACTCATTCCTTCACGAGAAAACCGTGACATCCTGGGTATTTTATTCCTATCTGCTTTGTTTAGTGACCGTGCACCTGCCAATGGTGCTTTGCTAACTGTATTTATCGGAGGTTCCCGCAAAGAGCACCTTGTGAATTTCACCGACGATCAAATCAGAAATCTGGTTCAAAAAGAGGTCACTGATTTAATGGGATTACCCTCTTTTCATCCTTCTTTGTTTTATATAAATCGTTATGATCATGCCATTCCGCAATATGATGCCCGGAGTGGTAAACGTTTTGAGGTCATCAGAAAATTAGAGGCGCTTTATCCCGGTCTGTTGTTGGGTGGTAATATGCGTGACGGTATTGGCATGGCCGACAGGGTAAAACAGGGAAAGAATCTTGCTATGAATATTTTAGACGCTTTGTCATGAATCAATCGGCTCTCTTGCTTGTGAATACAGGAACTCCTGCCAATACCTCCATATTTGCCATTGCCAGATATCTCAACCAGTTTTTATCCGATGGCAGAGTTATAACATTGCCGGCACTGCTGCGTCATATGTTGGTGAAAGAGATCATTGTTCCATTTCGCTCTTTCAAATCCCGGAAAATGTACAAACAGATATGGACTAAGCAAGGTTCACCATTTTTGCTGCATAGTCTTGATTTTCAGGAACAACTTTCTATGCTTGCTGAAAATAAATTTGATGTATATCTGGGGATGAGATATGGAGAACCCTCTCTCAAAAAAGCCATCAAAACAATCATAGATGCGCAGTACAAGCGTTTGGTTGTGTTACCTCTGTACCCTCAATATGCATCATCTACAGCAGGATCTGCAATTGAGTTGGTGCTAAAGAGACTATCGGATTCTATCAATATTCCGGATATCCAAATTGTGAACAGTTTTTATGATCATCCGGCTTTTATCCGACCACTTTTTGATCTTATAAAATGCGAAAAACCCGAAAAGTATGATCATATTTTTTTTAGTTTTCATGGATTGCCTGTTAGTCATGTTCATGCCTCGCATAAAGGATATACCTGCCAGGAGTTAGGTTGTAAACAAGAATTAAATGATCGAAATCAATATTGTTATCTTGCACATTGTTATGCCACTGTAAGGTCTTTGGTTGCGCAACTCTCATTAAATAAAGAGCAATATTCAGTGGGTTTCCAATCGCGCTTATCACGAAATTGGATCAAACCCTTCAGCGATAAGCAGATTGAGAAAATGGGAAAAAACGGCATACAAAAACTATTGGTGGTTTGTCCTTCATTTGTGGCAGACAATCTGGAAACTCTCATGGAAGTTGACATCGAATATAAAGAACTTTTTTTGGAAAGCGGTGGTCGGGAATTCAGGAGAGTACCCTCTTTAAACAGTAATCAGAGATGGGTTGAAGGTGTTCTTCAATTGGCTGACAGCCTGCCAAAATAGTTTTGGGCTTAAGATTTTTTGCTCACTTTTCGAGGAAAAGCTGCTTATAATGTAGTTTTGAATTTTGAATATAGTAAATCATTTAATTTTCAGATATAAGGAATTTTGCGAAAAAAACAGATGTAAAAGGCATTAAGTGAAAAAGAATATGATGTTCGATTTGGTTTGATTATTGTTGATTTTTCTCATTCAGCAACAACCTAATTAATAGAAAAAATTTAAAGAAATAACTACATGATTGTCAACAGATTTTTTTCAGGGATTGCCGGTCAAATAAATGTTCAGCAGCGATTTATATTTGTCTTATTTTATGTTATGACATTGGCATTGATCTCATGCAGTAATCAAAAGCAGGTACCTACCCGTGCCATGAGTTTGCAAAAAAACGAACCTGCAGCACAATTGCCTTCTGCTGAATATTTTATTGAATTGCCTGAAACGGCGGTAAGTGTCAGAAGTACTCATTCTACTGATAGTTTGTGGATAGAAATTGTGACCAATGATTTTGTAACCATTCAGAGTATGATCATCAATGGTGTTTCGGTTTGGGTTGATCCCAAAGCTGAAACCAATGAAACTTATGGTATTTCATTTCCTGCGGCAAGGGCACAAATGATCAAAAGGTATCAACAAAACAGATCAAAGGGAGATTCTTCTCGCAATGACTCTGTAGCGCCGCCACCTTTTGAAATGGAAAAATGGGTAGAGTTGATGAAAAAACAGCGCAAGGTGGTAAAAGATAAAAACGGAACCATGTTCGATGATGAAAACCTGGGTTCTTTGGATTTGAGTGAAACAAGGGTTTTGACTTATCTTGTCAGGTTTTCATGGGAGCAGTTGGGTATTGAGCCGGAGGAGAAATCCAAGATCAGCATAGGAGTCATTTCAGAATCTCCCCAGTTGGCAACCCAGGATAATAGTCAACAACAGTCTATGGCACCACGCGATCCTTATGGAAGAACAACGCCTCGTCGTCCTCCACCCCAGCAAGACCGCCCCCAGCGAATGGCACTTATTCCGGTTAAAGGATGGATCGCTTTTTATCTTGATGCTCAAACATTCAGAGAAGAGAGTGAGTCTGTTCCCGAGTCTAAAAGCCAGGAGTATCCCTATGAATAACCAACCGTTTTACCTTTTTAATCGAATTAAAAATCAGAAAATACCGATGTTTCAAAAATTATTTAGTACCCGAATCTCTGCAGCTACAACAGACATTCTGATATTATTTATGCGTGTTGGTACAAGTTTATTGATGCTTACACATGGATATCCTAAACTTCAGCGATTGTTTTCGGAGGAAGGGGGTAATTTTCCTGATCCTCTGGGTATAGGTTCCTTGCCATCTCTGGTGTTGGTCACATTCAGCGAATTTCTTGGTTCTTTCATGCTTATTCTGGGATTGGGTACACGCTTTTTTTCTCTGGCCCTGCTCTTTACCATGTTTGTGGCCGCTATAATCTATCATGCATCTGATCCATTTTCAGCCAAAGAGCCCGGATTGTTGTATATGATCCTGTATATATTTTTACTTTTTGCAGGTGGAGGAAAGTATTCTATTGATCATCTGATAAACAAAAAGTAGTGGTTTAGTCATTCTTTATTCATTTCTTGCAAGGCAAATACAATTGCTGCATTATGTCGTCCTCCAAACGGTTGTTTCGGCAAATTCAATACAGTCTATTTACGTTAGTCCCTGGTTTTCAAAACTGCGAGATTCCTGAACCCGAACATTTGAGATCAGAGTGCCGGGTTTATTGAAAGAATCTGTTTTATCTTTATTTCATTGCCTGTTCTTCATGATAAAGAACGGGATGATCTTTTCTCAAAATTTCTTACCTTTCGGCATTGTTTTAGGGAAAACAATGTAGTCTTGTAGATAGTACAAATAAAAAATCAAACAATTATGATGAAGGAAAACTTAGTGGAGCTTATTTCGGGCAGTATTAAAGGAAACTGGCAGAAAAAGGCATTTAGCAATTATGGTGGAGATTCTGTTACTTTTCAGCAGACTGCTGAAAAAATTCTACAGATTCATTTGATTTTCGATATTTGCCATGTTAAACCCGGCGACAAAATAGCCCTTCTGGGGAAAAACTCATACAATTGGGCCATCACATACCTGGCAACGGTATCTTACGGAGCAGTAATTGTTCCCATTTTACCGGATTTTAAACCGCAGGATGTACATCATATCGTGAATCATTCCGATTCGGTAATGCTTTTTGCCGCAGATAACCTTTACGAAAACCTGGATGAAGATGCAATGCCGGGGGTAAAATATCATTTTTGTTTATCTGATTTTTCAAAGCTTTCTCCATGCAGACAAAAAAAGGTGAACAAAAAACTTGAAGATGTTCCTTCACTTTTTAAGAATAAATATCCAGACGGGATAAGTCCTACTGATTTTGCACCCAGAGAAATACCCAATGAAAGCCTTGCTGCTGTAAGCTATACATCAGGAACTACGGGTTTTACCAAAGGGGTAATGCTTCCCCATAACAGTTTGGTTGCCAATATCATTTATGCCAATAAAAATATGCCTCTTGATCCGGGGGACAATATAGTGTCATTTTTACCCCTGGCACATGCTTATGGATGTGCTTTTGAGTTTTTATGGCCTTTTACTTTGGGTTGCCACATTACTTTTCTGACCCGCACACCTTCCCCTCAAATAATATTAAAAGCATTTAAAGAGATCAAACCCCGCCTGGTTTTATCGGTTCCGCTTGTCATAGAAAAAATTTACAAGAAGCAGATACTTCCTGTAATCAGTAAACCCGCCGTGAAAATAATGCTCAAAATACCTGGTATAAACAAAATAATTGAAAATAAGGTAAGAGATAAACTCATGGATGCTTTTGGTCATAACTTTCATGAGGTTGTTATTGGCGGTGCACCCCTAAATGAGGAGGTTGAGGAGTTTTTTAAAAGAATCAAATTTCCTTTTTCTATCGGTTATGGAATGACTGAATGTGGTCCTTTGATCAGTTATGCCAATTGGGATAAAACCAGACTGGGTTCAGCGGGTAAACTCGTTGATACACTTGAAGTAAAGATCGATTCTGAAGATCCGCATCTCATTGCCGGAGAGATACTTGTAAAGGGTGAGAATGTAATGAAAGGATATTATAAGAATCAGGAGGCAACCCAGGCAACCCTCGAAAAAGACGGATGGATGCATACAGGCGACCTGGGATTGATTGATGAAGACGATTTCATTTATATCAAAGGAAGGAGTAAAAGTATGATTCTGGGTCCTTCGGGTCAGAATATCTATCCGGAAGAAATTGAGGCTAAATTTAACAATATGCCTTACGTGCAGGAATGTCTTGTAATGGAAAAAAATGGTAAACTAAAAGCCATTATTTATCCTGATTTTGAGCAGGCCGACAAAAGAGGGTTTTCCGAAAACGATCTTAAAAATGTATTTGAAAACCATCGAAAACATTTAAATAAGGTTATGCCTTCTTTCATGAATGTTTCCGAAATCAGGATTTTTGAAGAAGAATTTGAAAAAACACCCAAAAAAAGTATAAAAAGATACTTATACAACCAGGTAGATTAAAGATATCTTATTTGACGAAGTCCTAAAAGAGAAGAAAAATTGCCATCTTTGTAAATCACTTTCATTCATAAAGAATAATAATTATAAGTAAGCAGAATTTCTGCGTCCGTTTTTTGCTCATGTATGCAATCGTTGATATAGAAACTACAGGTGGAAACCCATACCGTGATAAGATCACTGAAATAGCCGTTTTTGTGCACAACGGAGAAAAGGTTGTAGATCAATTTCATTCTCTTGTGAATCCTGAGAGGAGAATCCCTCCTTTTATCAGTCGCATGACAGGGATCTCTGATGAGATGGTTGCCAATGCTCCCAAATTTTATGAGATTGCACGCGAACTTGTGAGGATCACAGAAAACATGATTTTTGTGGCGCACAACGCCAGTTTTGATTATAATTTTATAAAATCCGAATTTAAAAGTCTGGGATTTCATTACCAACGTGAATGTTTGTGCACAGTGAAACTCAGCAGAAAAACCTTTCCGGGAAAATCCTCTTATAGTTTGGGAAAACTGTGCCGCGAACTTGAGATCGATATTGAAAACCGGCACCGTGCCTCTGGTGATGCACTGGCAACCGTTACTCTTTTTGAACGCATCCTTTCCCAAAAAGAAAAAGGTCTTTTCTTAGATACACTGGGCATGGATTTTAACAACAACCCTGTGAATCCTGCCATAAACAGACAAGTTATAGAAAATATCCCCCAAAAAACAGGTGTCTATTATTTTTTGGATGAAAATCACCGAATCATTTATATTGGAAAAAGCAAGGATATCAGAAAAAGAGTTATTACGCATCTAAGTCAGGTAAAGAGTAAAAAAAGTCTGGAGATGGTGGGTAAAATAACAGATATATCGTGGGATATTACGGGTAGCGAATTGTTGGCTCTTTTGAAGGAATCGCAGGAGATCAAAGATCATAAACCTTTGTTTAACAGGGCGCAGCGAAGGTGTCTGTATCATTACGGATTGTTTAGTTTTACTGATAATGCTGGTTATTTGTGCCTGAAACTGGATAAGAATAATGGAAATCAAACCCCTGTAACCAGTTTTGCCACATTGGAAAAAGGCAAAGATTTTCTTTTTATGATCACCGAAAAGTTCAACCTTTGTCAGAATCTCACGGGTTTATATGCTACCACTTCGGCTTGCTTTCAGTATGCGGTTCACAAATGTCAGGGCGCATGTATTGGCAAAGAGTCGCCCCAGACTTATAACCAGCGTGTCGGGGAAGCCCTTGAATTTGCAGGATTTTTGAAGGAGAACCTGATCGTGCTGGATCATGGACGAACACCCTCCGAAAGTGGTTTTATTATGATTGAGGGAGGCAGGTATCTTGGGTATGGATACATTGACCGAAATGAAAGTTTGGCCAATCCTGAGGAGTTTAAGAATTACCTGATACCTGCCGAAGATAATCGCGATGCAAGACAGATCATCACTGGTTTTTTAAGAAATAAACGAACGGGAAAAAGAATCACCTATTAATACACGCACTTCATAAAGATAACAAAGTAAAAATCCCCGGCAGATTTTCCTGCCGGGGATTTTTTTTGACAATCATATGATAATTATTTACTGTTTTTCCTGGTATGAAGTTGTTTTTGTAAAGTAGTTATGATAGAGTTTAGTAAATACTTGTGATGAAAGAAGGGAATGGATCATCAATCTCTGGTTTCAGAAAACCGTGTATGGGGAATGGATAATCTCCTCCGAAGATGCCTGCCTGTGTCCCTTTTTTTCCTGATTTGCGGGCCACTGAACCTTCTTTGAGTTGAAAAACCTGAACAGATTCAACATTTTTCAGGGGCCAGTAAACAAAACCCGGATCGATTCCCACTTTGTTATCAGATCCCTGATTTGCCAATTCTGCACACGAATTCATGGATTCAAATCTTTCGGGGTGCTCATAACACTGATCATTTCCAATCTGTTTGCCGTAAGTAATATTGTTTTGAAAAGAACTTTGCACCACATTTTCCAGGATAAAACCATCTCTTACAAAAATATTGTTGATCACAGAAGCATGCATTACATCTTGTAATCTTCCCATAATGATGTTGTTATGGATATGTATATTGCCTCTGTCGAAACCTTTCAGGGTATTGATCACATTGTTGTGGAATGCAAAATTAGTGGCACCCGACATATCACTGCCTTTGCGGGCACTTCCATTTACCCATCCTCTGATAATGTTGTGCCTGAAAGTCCAGTTTTCGGCACTACCCAATATTTCAATAAACCACATCCAGTTTTTTTCAATTATTACATCTTTGATCAATGCTTTGTCATCAGAGATTGTAACAATATTGGGTCGTTGACCGGGAAAATAGGGAAATTCAAAACCAATAATGGCACTTCCGGAGGAAATTGAACGCCTGTAGGGGTTGGCTGTTAAAAGCACCCTTGTGAGCTTGGCAGTGTGCCCATTAGGGTTGTCTTCTCCGTAAATGTCAGCAATAAGAGTGATCGGCTTTTCGAGAATCACATTGCCATAATTGACAGGAGAACCTTTTACCAGAATCGTATCTCCCGGTAGTGCTTGTTCTACGGCAGATTGTATGCTGGCAAATTCGGCTTTGTTTTCAGGGTTGTTGGATACTACCCATGTTCCTGCCAGCAGACCAGTATAGGTAATAAGCCAAACGAAAACGCTTATGAGGTAAGTTTTTATCATTCGTTCTAATTTTACAGTTTTGGTTAAAATTCATTTTACAGTGGTGTGTTTACAAACATTCATAAAAACATGAAATTATTGTATGCTCATAATGAATGAATTATGAAGTAGTCTAAATAATTTTATTGCTTGTCGAAAAATACAGACTAAAAACTTACCAATCAATTAGGGTAAGTCCTTATTTATTCTATTGTGGTATAATGCTTTTTATGTAAGGGTATTCCGAATTTTGATGATATTGGAAGTGTTTACAGGAGGGTGTTTTGTTACCGAAATCTTCATTATTTATCAGTCTAACTGCCTTTTGGCTTTGCATAGGCAATGAAAATAAGAGTTTTCTTACTTACTCCAATTATTAAATAGTTTTCTGAAAAGCGATAAAAAATATAATGAAACGAATCAAAATCATATCAACCATATAAGATATTAAATTGGTATATTTGCCGTAAATAAGCAAATATGAACTGAGCCATGACAACAAAATTGACACACACTTGGATGATTATTTATGCTGCAAGTGGATCGCCCTGAAAATAAATTCAACCCAGCGACAACGCCCTGGTTAATTACAACCGATACCCTCTGGTGCTCTGAAAGGGCAGTTTAAAAGCATAAAACGCAAACAATTAAATATCAAAGAGAAACCAATTATAAACAGATCAAACTTCCGCAATTCTTAAGATTTTATTCTTACAGTTTTTGAAAATCTCATCACTGTATTATTTTTCAACCTATTTTTTTATGCGATCTATTCTTTTACTTGTTTCATTATTTCTTTTTTTCAATATTTTTCTTTCAGCCCAGGCTCAGCAGTTTTTCCCCAAAGGACTCACCGGGGAAGAAAAAGAAAAATACGATGGGTTTATTCGTACCTATTCTTACGGTGAAAAAAATGCCCAACCTCCGGCATCACCCCCACGCACTCCTGCTGAGTTTGAAGAGGCCGGCGGAGTGATTGTTTCCTGGACAAGTTATACATACGAATTGAGGGAAATTGTAAAACATGCCAAAACAAGGGTGCCGGTATACATTGTTGCCAACAATGCTTCATCGGTACAGTCTTATTTAAGTCAGGGAGGGGTGAGTATGGATAATATAACCATTGTAAACATGCCTTTCAATTCGGTTTGGGTGAGAGATTATGGTCCGCAAAGCACCTATCTTGAGGACACTGGCGAACTTGCACTTGTTGACTGGGTTTATAATCGCCCTTCCCGACCAGAAGATAATCAAATCCCTTCTGAGTTTGCCCAACTGCTCGACGTTCCTTTATTTCAAATGACAACCAACCCTTACAGACTGGTTGCTACCGGCGGTAATTTTATGACCGACGGACAGGGTACCGGATTTTCATCCGAACTAATCCTGGCAGAGAATCCAGATCTTTCAGTGGGTCAGGTAAATGATATTGTGTACGATTATCTGGGGATTGAAAGGTATGTGCTTATGGATGAACTTCCTTTTGACAATATCAGCCACATTGATATGCACATGAAACTGCTCGACGAAGAGACCCTGCTGATAGGAGATTTTCCGGAGGGTGTATCCGACGGACCTGCTATTGAAGCAAACCTGGAAGAGCTGCTTGCCAACTATCCAACCTGCTATGGGCGCGAATATGAAGTTGTGCGTATACCTATGATTCCCTCGCCCAGTGGTACATGGCCTGACGGGTCATGGAGCGGAGCGCATTACCGAACCTTCACCAACTCTTTGATTATGAATGACTTGGTTCTTGTTCCGACCTATTACAATTCAAGTCTCAATGAAGAAGCATTGGATATTTATCGGCAGGCTATGCCCGGTCATGAGGTCATTGGAATTGATATGGAGGCGGTTATACCTGCCAGTGGTGCCATCCATTGTATTTCTAAAGAAATTGCGGCTACCGATCCTGTTTTTATTGCGCATGCACCCTTGCGCGTTTCAGATGGAAATGAAATACAGATTGAAGCTGAGATCAAAAATGCTTTGGGTATTATTTCAGCAAGTGTTTTTTATGCGCTGGATGGTCAGGATTTTTTTGCAGAGGTACCCATGGAGGGCAATGGAAATATTTATACTGCCCAAATCCCCAATCAACCTTGTGGAACCAGTATCGATTATTACATCAGTGCCTCCAATGCCAATAAAACCATTACAAAACCCTTTACTGCACCAGGTCAGTTCTGGAGTTTTACCATAGAAGGAGAACCGGTTGAATTTGTATCTGATCAGAACACAGCAGAGATCAACCAGGAAATAGTTTTTTCCTATACAGGTTGCCTCAATGCACAGGAGGGAGAGCAGGCGGTATGGAATTTTGGTGAAGGTGCTGTTCCCCGAACCGCTTCAGGAATTGAGGATCATACCGTTGTTTACGAAACCGAAGGATACAAAACGGTCTCACTTACCATTAACGGGGAAGAAAAGATAAAGACAAATATGATCCTGATCACATCCGGACAAAATACATTTGAATTGCAGATATTGGTTGATGGGGAAGGGGTTACTACTCCATCTGCTGGTACTTATGCGTATAATGAGGGAGAAATGGTGGAAATTTTAGCTACTCCTGAAGAGGGATGGGTTTTTGAAAACTGGGATATCAATAGTGGCACTCAAAATACAGATGAGTCTGAAGTTGTGCTTTATATGAATGAGAATTTTACCGTTGAGGCCACTTTTCGGAGACTGGAAACATCTGTTCCTCAATGGGATGAGAAATTTCTTTTCAGCGTATACCCAAACCCCACAAAAGGGAATCTGGTAGTTGTGATGAGTCCTTCAGAGGGCCCGGTAACCATCGAGATCATAAATCTTCAGGGAAAAATTGTGCATCGTAAAGAAGTGGAAAGCACCCGTTGGGATGAGGAATTCTCCATTGATATTTCAAACGAGAAAAAAGGTATTTATTTTGTGAAACTGGATGGTGCGCATGGAAGTAAAGTGAAAAAGGTTGTAGTGCAGTAAAGTAATTTTAAAAATATAAAAAGTAATATCATACCTGTAAGAAAAATTTTTGTCAGGAATATCTCAAAACAGAATGTTAAGATCGATTTATTATTTGCTCAATCCTTCGCAACGGTTGCAGGCCAGGCGCCTTTTTTTTGCTCCTGTTGACTTATGGGAGAAACTAACAGGAAAAAGGCATCCTGAAGTCCCTCCCCGAGGAATGATTTTTACTGGTGGGGGTGATTTTATAAAGGCCGGGGAAAGATTTCTGGAATTTTTTGTAAGATATGGAAAACTAGAACCTCATCACCGGGTGCTGGATGTAGGTAGTGGAATAGGCAGGATGGCCATACCACTCACCAAATTTCTCAATGAAAAAGGGAGTTATGAAGGGTTTGACATTATCAGAACTGGCGTAAAATGGTGTCGTCAAAATATAACTTCACGATATCCTGCATTTCGGTTTCAGCTGGTTGACCTTCAAAACGATCTTTACAGGTCGGATGGAAATACGGCATCGGGTTTTAGGTTTCCTTACCCAGATCAGGATTTTGATTTTGTTTTTCTTACTTCTGTTTTTACCCATATGCTTCCCGAAGAGGTTGAAAATTACATGAAGGAGATCAACAGGGTGCTAAAACCCGCTGGGCGGTGTTTTGCAACATTTTTTATATTTAATTCGAATGATCCTCAAAAAGGTATAAAACCAGTTTTTGACTTTCCGGTAGATAAAAATCATTACCGGCTGATGGATGCAAAAGTGCAATCAGCAAATGTGGCCTATTCTGTAGATTATGTTACATATAATTTGGGAGGTAAAAACGGATTCAAAACTGAAAAAGTCGTTGAAGGATGGTGGAAGGGATTTGGTGAAAGTGAAGCGGTTGATTTTCAGGATATTGTTGTTTTTCAGAAAATCTGATCTTCTGCAAACAGACCTATTCCTTCACGTTGCAGCTCCCTCAGTACTATTTCGGTCATTTCGCTTTTAAACAAAAACTCGTATCTTACATCCATAACATATGCCTTAAGTTTCATTTTAAGAATGGATCTGCCGCGTGAAAGTTCGCTTTCATACAAAACATGAATGGGTTTGCTAAGGAAAATATATTTGGATACCTGTGCTGCCTCTGTGGCAATTTGTCTTACCCGCCGGGTATCAGCGGATATGGGCAGATAAAAAGTTGCCACAACCTGGCAGTTGTTTTCACTTGAGTTAGCATTAGATATCGACTGGTTCATCATTTCGGAGTTGGGAATGCTTACTATACTGTCTTCCGGTGTTACGATGCGGGTTGATCTTAATCCGATTTCCAGCACTTCTCCATAATATTTGCCCGATTCAATTTTATCACCAATCTGAAAAGGTTTGTCAAAAAGGATCATCAATCCCCCGAATATATTTTTCAGCAAGTCCTGCGAAGCAAATCCAATGGCAACACCCACTGATGCGAAAAAAGCAATAACAGTTTGTATAGGAGGTTGAAAAATGCCACTAATGATAATATATATTATCAATGTCCACCCAAGCATCTTTACAATGGGCAGCAATCGCCGGATAAAATTCTGCCACTTCGGTTTTCTTTCTGAGATCAGATTCAACAGTTTAGATAAAAATTTGATCAGGAAGTATCCTATAATTAATACAACAATAGACCAGAATATCTTTGCCGGAGAAATCACTTTAAGCAGGTCGGGTGGATGTATGAACTCATCAGCGGTGTTGTTTTGTTCTTCTTTTGCATCATTATTCCTGGATATTTCTCCTGTAGGATCAGTTTCACTTGTTTCTGCCTGCGGTTTGGTCTGCAGAAGAATAATGGTATCGGTATTTTTGTTTTGTGATGAATTTTCCTGGATTTCTAATGCATTTTTCTGATTCTCTGTAAGGGTATCAAGAATGACTGTTGCTGAATTTTGGAGTGGCTGCTTTGATTCTTGAGCAAAGAACGGATTGGGTAGCAACAGTGTGTCGGTTCTCAACTCTGATTGTAAAAACATGATAGCATTGCCATTCAGATGAATACATGTTAAAAAAATGACCATAAGAACCAGCAGCAGTGCTGAAGTTCCTGTTTTGTTTTCAGCAGTTTTAGGATGAGAGTGATTTTCTGATTTCATAGTGTAATTTGTAAATAATTGTCAAATGATTTTTTAAATCAACAACTGAAAGCAAATAAAAAAATCTACTCGTAGATCAGGTTTTTGTTTTTCAGCAACACAATTGTTTGTCTGTAAAGAAGTGGATGTATGGTATAAAAACCCATGTTTTCTTCTACAACACCACGGTCGGTAAGTCGCATCAGAAGCAAATAAGCCTGCCGTTTACTAATATTCATAACCATTGATAACTGGGTTACATCAAGAAATTCATGTAAAATCAAGGCATGCAGCCCGAAAACGATCTCAGTAGAAAGATTATGCATAAAAGTAAAGTCGACTTTATCAAGTGATTCTATAAAGATCTTACTGTCTTTGGCTTTTTCTGTGCATCTGATCCACATTTGCAATGCAAATGCAATATTTGACTGGGTATGTTTGTTTAGCGACGTGAAGTATTTATCTTTCAAGAACAATTGTTGCTGTGCTTCATTTTTTTTCTGATAAACACGATCTTTCAAATCATTTTCAGAGGGTAAAAATTGCAGACTGTATCCACTGGCTTTATGCCTCATCATAATGATATCCGTTATTTGTGAAGGGGTAATATTTTTCATGGGTATTACAACCGGAAAATAACTGTAAAGACCAATAGATTTATCAAGAAACAAGCCTGCATAAACACCCACAGAGCATATCCAGAATATTTTTTTGCTGGTTTGACTGATGATTTCAAAGAATTTCTTCAGGCAATGAAAACCCCCGGTATTTCTGAGATATAGCATGTGAAGTTTATCCACAAAAGCAACGAATGGTTCGCTTTTTTCTACAAATTCGGAAAGCTGGTCAACTGTTTGAAAAGGCTCACCTGTAAAACTTTGTCCTAAAAGTGCCAGCAATTTATCTGTTCCCAGTATTCTGGTTTTGGGTATCACAGAAAACACAACAGGTTTTTGCTGAATGTTTTCTTTTACGAAGAGATGAATAAACGAACTCACACCACTTCCCTTTTCTCCATGAATGAGAGCGGGCGTAAAAGAACCATTTTTCCAGGTGTTGAAAGCAGAAGAGAGTTTGTCAGATGCTTCTTTGCGTGGCAGATAGAACAAAGGATCCTTAAGAGGTTCAATCAGGAAAAGTCTCCTGTAAACAAAGGGTAGTTTTTGTATATTTTTTTCTCCTGAAACCAAAAATTCGGTGATTTCTGTAGTAATATTTTCAGGAATTACTTGTATACCCAGTCTTCCTTTTATGCTTTCTACTCCGGATTGAACTTTTTGGAACGTAAAATATAGTCCTTTTTTAGACTTCGCCAAACTTATTTTCGTGATCCGTTGAAGGTACTGTATGAACAGTTCACTCTTTTCCAATGCCTTTGCTTTGGCAATTCTGTATTTTATTTCCTCAACTTTTTTATTGCTTACCAGTTGAAGCAAAGATTCGTTGAATTGCCATGTTTGCTCTTCAATGTCTTTAATTGTATGGTTAAAAAACATTAAAGTATCCTTTTCTGTATCAGAAATGTTTTTTAAAGCCCTTTTTAAGGCAGCTTTTGCGTCTTCAAAGCTTTTTTCTTTCGCCTCTTCGGGATTCCGATCGATCATAACAATTACCGAATCCAGGTTATATTCAACCATTTGGCCCAGTTCCTGCAATTGTTTATTCAGTTTTTCCAACTGATCAATAGAACTTGTTTTGGCTTGATGGATAGATTTTTTTAGTTGAGGGATCATTTCGAAATCAATGACTTCACGAGGTAATATATCAGGCAGTGATTTTTGCGGATAGGATAAGGAAGGATCAAATCCGGGGATGAGCACCCGGCGGTTGTTCATTGAGGCTAGCTCACGGGTCATGTTTTTTTCAGTTTCATCCAATACAAGCGGAAAGTTCTGATCAAGTATGGAATTGGAAACATCAGTGATGATCTTTCCTGAAAGTTCCTGGCTCGTTCGTTTTTTGATCTCGTGTATTTGTTTGCGCAGTAAAAAAAGGTCTCCGGGTTGAATGTTTTTCAAAAAGGGAATGAGGAAATCAGGTATTTGCTTTAATGACTTTATAACATTTTCAACTCTTTTGTTGTATTTAAATGAGAATTGTTCCAGGGCAAATAATATTCCGGTAGAAAGGATAAATATCTCCTGATTGAATTTCCAATCATCTGAAAGTGCGAAAAGAGTATTGAATCGGCCCTGCAGGTTGTGCCTGTATTTTTTTTTAATATTTCGGGCTGATCTTTTACGTCGTATTTTCCTATGCTTATAATTTGAAAACTCTATTGTTCCTGCGATCTCTACCTGCTTATTGAATAGTTGTCTGGTTTTTTTCAGTTCTTCATCAAATGATAGCCAAAACTGTTTGTAAAGCACCTGATTTTTTTCAACTACCCGATAAGTATTATTTTCCCAGTTTTTCTCCAGTTCGTCAAGAGGTATTTCCACAGTTTGTTCAAGGGTGTACTTTTTTCTTAATTCCTGCTCAAGCAGGGTGTCTGCCTGCCATACTTCTGCTGCTAATTTGTTAAGCTCTTTCATATAGTCATCATACAACGAAACAAATTGTTGCATGAATGAAACCTGGTAATAATGTTGTGTGAGTTGTAAAACAGGTATATTTTGTTTCCATACCGGAAGAGGTTTGGGTTGTTTTTTTCGCCAGTTACGAATTTTATTGGTGATTTTTACCGGAAGGGCGTGCAGGTTATAAACAGATCTTTTCAGGAATTTGAGCAAATGTATTGCTTGGTTATCAGTTTTTTGTGGCAAAAATCGTTCCTTTGATTGTATAATAATCAGATTGGAAGGTTGAGCAGAGAGGAAAGCAATCAAATGTGATTCACTATTGAACTCAATGATCTGATCATTCACTTTTATTTTTTGGGGTATCCATGAGTTTAGATGATGTAGCAGTTTTTTCCTGTAGTCGATATGATAAGTCAGAATTTTGTCTGCCTTCTCTCCGCTTTTTTGCTTCTTCAGGAGATGAAAAAATTCCCGGGTTTCCTTTTCGTATTCCCTGAGAAAATGGATGAATTTTGAGTGCGGATCATCCATCAGGGGCAATAGATCTCTTTTTAATTCATGATGAATTTTTTCCGTAAAACGATTCAAAGGCAATTCATTATTCATACGACAGGGTTTTCACTTGCAAAACTATTATTGTGTAAGGGCAGAGCAATTTTTTAATATGGTTTATTTCTGACCAGCATACCTTCAATTCTTTCTGTATTGCCATCAACATTTTCGGGCTCCAGATTTAGTATTTCAGCAATCAAGGGGTACAAATCCACCACTTCTATGGGAGGGTGTTGATGGTTATTTAAAAAAGCAGGGCCCATAGCATAGAAGATTGTATGCATATCTCTCCAGTGATTGTCCCATCCATGAGCACCTCCTGTTCGTATACCCGGAGGCAGCTCTTCCCAACCTATACTCCAGGTTGTATCTGCCAGAATAATCAGATCGTCTATTCTTGGATTGCTGCCATAATGCAATCTTTCGGGAATTTCTGCTTTTCTGAGAACTTTTATATGTTCCAGTTTCCTTAGTTTGTTGATCACTGAATCTTCCATGCCGCTTTTGGGTTGAACGCTATACATGGGATTTCCTCCGTGAATTCTTTCAAACCACTCTTTAGGGGTATGGGAATGTAAATTGATGTATCTTTCTGAACTTGTTTCACCCATACCGTGGTCGGAGGTTATGATTAGGTTAATGTTTTCGTATTCAGGCAGTTGTTGTAGTTTTTTTGTTAATACGCCTACAAGTGAGTCCAGTTTTATGACCATTTGGTCAACTTCAACACTTTCAGGACCTGTATAATGTCCTTGTCTGTCGGGTTCATCAAAATATAAAGTTATCAGTTGTGGTCTTTTGTTTTCAGGTAATTGCATCCAGTTTATCACAGAGTCGATGCGGGCATGGAAAGGTATACCGCCATCGTATTTTTTCCACCATGTGGGTTGAATGCCTTTCACGGGTGCTTCTGATCCTACCCAAAAGAAGGAGGCTGTTTTCATACCTTGTTTTTCGGCAGTCACCCAGATGGGTTCTCCATGATAAAAATCACCGTTTTCTACCGATTGTCTGTCGCTAATCCGGTATTGCGCATCGAGTTTCGGACAATAGAAGTTATTGTTTACAATGCCATGATTATCGGCATACAAGCCGGTTGCCATAGCATAATGATTAGGAAAAGTTTTGGTTGGAAATACAGGTTTTACGTATTCAGCCTTCACGCCCTGTTCTGCTATCTGATCAAGATTTGGTGTTTCAACACGTGAGGCATAATCCCACCGGAAACCATCCATGGATAGCATGATGAGATATTGCTTGCTTTTAGGTGAAGTTCCGGATGATTTGCATCCACCAGAGATGAAAATCAAAGCTAAGAGATAGAGCGTTAAGTTTTTAAAAATTTTGTTCAATGTCGTCATTTTTTTCAATACAGTTTTAGGGTTATTTCAAAGATTATCAGAAATAGGTCTTATGCTCTTTATGCGAAGGAAATTGATTTGATCCTGTTATTATTTCTTTAATACTCAATTGCATTTGTTTGGTATTGATTAATGTCAGCAATGCAAGTATTACTGGAAAATAAACATTGCTAAAGTAATGAAATTCATGAAAATATTTTGTTATGCATGTGATAAAAAGATGGTTAACTTTTAGATTTGGTTTTAAAATTCAACAAATCAATTTAAGTTGGAGAAAACAATCAACCTATTATCATCAGCAGATTCAAAAAATATTTCTATAAAGAATAAGAAAAGATTAAATATATTTGCATTTTGTAAATTGTAATCTTTACTTGCATGTACTTAAAACAATTTATTTCGATTTTGATCTGTCTTTTTCCATTGACTTTTATTGTTGAATCCCAGGGGCAAAATACCTCCGATAATGAAACCTCCGATAATGAAGTTATTAAAGAAGGGTTGAGCGATTCTGACTTAAAAACTACCAATAAGATTTTGGAATTGATTGAGATGGGTAATTATTTCAAGGATCGGGATTTGGAAGATGCGCTGCATTTTTACGAGCAGGTTGTGGAAATTTCATCAAGAGAATTACGAAAATCAGGTGTAAATCCTAAAGAGAGTGTTTATGGCACCTCTTATATCAGATCGATCAGAAAGATCGGAGAACTTTATCATCATTGGGGAGAATATAAGGAGGCATACAAGAAATATGAACTTTTGGTTGACTGGTTGAAAAATAATGATGATCAAACTTTTCTGGATGAACTGTATCTGCATCTGGCAAATTTAAAATATCATATGGCCGATTATAATTCTTCTCTGGAAAATTATAAATTGGCAGAGGAATTTAGCAGATCAACAAACAATACAGATTTAATCGCAAGGTCACTTCAGGGTATTGGTAGCATTTATTATCTTTTGGGAGATTATACTTCAAGCATGAAGTATTTGCAGCGCGCCTACAAGTTGGCAGATAGTTTAAATTATGAAAATATCAGAATTAATTCTATATTTACAATGGGAAACCTAAACTTAGATATGGGGAATTATGCTGATGCAGAAGAAAATTATCTTGAATGTATTGAATTTTACAAAGATAACGATGAACTTATCAATTTATCGAATGCCTACTTGAGTTTAGGTTCTTTGTATTATGAAACAGGAGATTATGAAAGAGCAGAGAGGGAGTATCTGAATTCTAAAGAAACCGCCTCTCAATTGCGGGATAACAATTTGGTTTCTTCTGCTCTGGGTAATTTGGGAATGGTAGCCCTTGAGATGAGTAACCCTGATAAAGCAGAGAATTATTATCAGCAGGCACTTGAAATTGCCAGAGACAGGAAAGACAGGGAATCCGAAATGTATATTTTGCGCAATATTGCCCGTTTGAGGTTTACATCGGGGGAACTGGAAAGAGCTCAGAAATTTGCTTTACAAAGTCTGGACATCTCTCATGATATTGATCACCTTCAGGGGCAAATATGGAACAATAAACTATTGGCAGATATTCATGAAGAAACAGGAAATGTATCACTTGCCCTTACTCATTTCAAGAATTTTAAATTTTTGAGTGATTCTTTAATGAACCAGGAAACAAAATCTACCGTATCGGAGATGAAAATTGCTTTTGATACGGATAATAAAGAAAAACAAATAAAGATTCAGGAACTTCAGATTGATCAAAAACAGACCGAGATAGACCGTAAAAACCTGATATTGAGGTTTTTTTCTGTGATCTTTGCACTGCTGATAGTGTTGGGGTTGATCTTCTTTTACTTTGCAAGGATAAGGAGGAAAAACCGGCGTGAACTTTACCGGCAGGAAGGACTGATCAATGATCTGCAATATAAAATCTCAGGACAGGCAAAGCAGATTGAGCAGCGGAATACTAAAATAAATGAAATGGAGAGGTCAATCTCCGTTTTGGAGCAAAATACAAATTCGGGTCTGGCGTTGTTGCAAAATGCCCAAAAACAATTGATCGCTAACGGGGAGGATTTTATTTCTTTGTTCAAAAACAACGGTTATTGGTTTGAGTGGAGCAATACTTCTGATAACAATACTGTATCTTATGCAAGAAAAAAAGGAGGAGCGGTTTATCTCTGCTTATTACAGCATACTTTTGAGGGTGTTGCCGCACAAATAGTTAATACTATGATGTTGATGCAGTTGGATAAGTATTTCGAAATGGATCCTGTACCATCATTGCAAAGTGTTTCATCCCAGATCAGAAAAAGTCTTGCACACTGGAACCTATCGCAGGAACCTACCTCTGATCAAAAATCAGATGTTATGATACTAAAGATACAAGAAGAGAAAATTGTATTCACCGCAGATCATGTTCCTTTGCATATCGCCATCTCCCGTCCTTCTAAAACTGCTTTTGATCAGAATCAGGTCATGGAATACCACGAATTGCAATCCGTAAAAAAAGATATTTCTAAAAATGGAATAGAAAAGGAAAAAGAGAATCATGTTGAAATTACCGAACTTACATTAAAATCCAAAGATCGTATTTTTCTGATCCTCGCCTGCGATACTAAGGAGGGGCAAAATAAGGGTGACTGCTTGCTGCATAAGGAGATTGTAAGGTTGATTGATGAAAACCAGATCATGAATTTTAAGCGGCAGAGATCTCTGTTAGAGGAAGGTATAAAGGAGTTTGAAATTCATCAGCATCCCATAAAAAATCATGTAATGGTAGTTGGAGTGCAAATCTGAAAATATGACTCCTGTCAACGAATTTTACTTTTCATTTTATTTCGTCAATAATTGACTTTTAATACAGAAACTGAATAAACTGATCCGGGGATGGTGGTCCGGATTTGCAGAACAATTTTCATGACCTAACCTGGTCAATGAACAATCATCAAATTATTTGTGCTTACGAATGTGTTTTTATCTTTTGATTATCAGATGGATGCAGATGTATGGGTAGCACAATCAACCAACACCGGAAATGAATGGTCTTACCACTCCTCAATACCCATTCTTTGAAGATTTTCAGTTTTTGATGGGTTGTTCCGGAAACCAAAAATCAATTTGATATTTACAGCATTACCGGCAAGTTGTGTGCTTTCAGGAAGTTGCGCCTGGTGGTTCAGGAATGAAAAACCTGTTGAAAGGTTCAGGTAAGTTCTGTTGACAAAGGAGACATGGTATTGCAACCCCAAACGAAATTCGGGCGATAAAAAGGTAATTCTTTCGGGTTCCTGTAAACTGTTTTCTACCAGATCGATCAAGTCTAAACCAGCGCCGGCAAAAAAAGCCATGTGATGGTTTTGTTTTTCAAAAAAGTCAACTGATACGTCCACACCCAGAGAACCGCCCTGATAGTTTCGGGTAGCGGCCAGGGTGTCTTTCACAACAATAAATACCTGCCGGGGTGTTTTACCAAACCGGAATTCAAAAGAAGATTGCAGAGCGATCTTCCCTTTTTTTCCGCCAAGGGTAAGACCAAGTGTGGGATGCGTTCCAAGGGCTGATATATCTGCTGTCGGAACCCACATTCCTGCATGAATGCCTACAATCCATTCGGGTTTTTGCAGAAGATTCTGCACTCTTTCATGGTATGATTGCCCCAGCGATGTTTCGGAGGCAAATCCGTTTTTTAACTTTTCAAAAAACATGTCTGCCTTCCCGGCATAAAGATTCAAAACCAAATTCGTAATACTGTCATGTTGATTGTCATGTATAAGACGTTTTGCCAGCAAGCTTGTCTGAATGTCGAGTTGTGATGTAAAAGGAACAAAACCGAATACTTCCGGGTAATAGTCGAAATAATCCTGAAGGTTTTGCAGGTCTTGATTATTGATCAGATCGTTTCTGATTTTGAAATTCAATGCCTGCTCAAGAAGTTCTTTTCCGTTTTGTAGTTTCCATGACCCCTTTCTTATTTGGTGCAATGTTCGCACCCTGTAAACGGGTTCTGTAAGTCCGCATTGTTGTTCCCATAAAAATAGCAAACCCGCCAAGGTTTCTTTATCATCGTTTTCCATAGCTACAGCTATCTGATCGGCGAAAGATGCAGAATTTTCCATACAATCGGCAGATTGACCTTTTGCTGAAAACGAAAAAAAGAGGAAAAATATCAATAGGATGATACATTCTTTTCTATCACAAAACCGGGAAGTGTGCATTTCTCAGGTATATGTTTTACAGCGATTAGTAATGCTACAAAGTAAACGAAAAAAAACAAATATATTTCCTGATCTCATTGAATGGGCACCCCCTTTTATCATATTTTTTCAAAGAATTGCCCTGCGCAAAAGTAAAAAGATAAAATTTTGGATGGAAAGGTGATTTATTTTAAGTATTTCGGGTTTTTTGTAAAACAAACAGGCACAAGAATGTTTACTATCTTTGTATACTAAAAATTATAGGTATGCAGGGTTTGTCAAAAAACACCTTAATTTTTTTAATCGTTATGTTTTTGATTCTAATGCACTATGTTTTCCTGAAAAGGTATTCAGAAATTACAAAAAGACTTTCAGGCAAAGTTACCTGTTAATCATTATTGTGAGTAATGCTGGTATTTTTCACAGCGATAATATAGGTTTAGATAAAAAGAATATTTGTTTAATTACATTATTTTCATGAAGCGTTTCATTTTTATATTTTTCGTTTTTTTATTATGGGGGTGTTCTTTTTTGCCCTCTTTGCAAAGGAGTAATCTTATAGCAGTGTTTCACCTGATAGAGGATGGAAGTTATGAAGAAGCCAAAGAAGTGATTGAGGGCATGGTACTCGACAGAGAATCAATTAAATGGCCACGCACCTGGTATGCACGCGGTGTATTGGCACACGAGGCGTATGCAGAGGGTATAAAGAAAAAAGACAAAAAGAAATATGAACTTTATCCTGAGCAGTTACAGGTTGCTTATAAATCTTTCGAGAGAGCGCTAAGGTTGGATAAAAGTGGTCGTCTGTCTCGTCAGGTAGCACCACGTTATGTATATATTGCCAATGAATTTCAGAAAAAGGGTGAGCAACAATTTAAAAATGAAAATTTTGAGGAAGCATTTCAATTCTTTCAATCGGCAATTACCATTTCACAAAGCGAAATTCTGGAAGTTAAAACAGATACCAATTTAATTTATAATGCCGCCCTGGCAGCATATGAAAGCAATCATCTGGACCAGGCAGCGGATTATCTGATTGTTTTAGATGGTGATGATTTTTCACCCAATGTGTCTCACTTGTTATTCGATATGTATATGGAAAGGGGTGATACGATCGAAGCAGAACAGGTATTAATTAATGGCATAGAAAAATACAAAGAGAGTGAAGATCTGGTATTGCTGCTTGCCGATAATCTTTACAACAGAAACCAATGGAACAGGGCTATAGAAATACTTGACACAGCTGCCCAAAAACAGCCCAACAGAGATATTTTTCCCTTTACCCAAGGTTTGATCTATCAAAAGAACGAACAGTATCGCAAAGCAATAAGTGCATATAAGCAGGCACATGAATTATCTCCTGATAATTTGCATATTTATGTAAATATTGCTACCTGTTATTACAATATTGGTGTTGAAATTGATGAATATGCAAGGACTATAAACATCAACAGACGTGTGCTTGAGGAGAAAGCAAAAGCCGATCAGGCATTTGAAAACTCACTGAAATGGTTGGATAAAGTTTATGAAAAAAAACCAGAAGACCAGGATCTGCTCAAAAGAATTCATCAGATTTATAAGGTTTTGAATGTTGATGATAAGGTCTCGGTACTTGAACGGAGGATCAAATAAACATTTTACAATTTAAAGGATAGTGTAAGACCCAAATACTGTTTAAATTGTAATTTAGGAGATTTTTTCTCGGTTCCATCCGGCAGAATCACAGGTTCATCATTTTCATCAAGTACCGGGAATTTAATGTCGTCATCATAGATCATATGCAGGTTTAGTCGAATCATAAAAAACCAGCTGATTTGTTTTTCAATCCCCAGTTCCCAGTCAACATCAACATTTTGCGGTTTTTCTAAATAATTAGAGAACAGGCGTATATTGTTTGATATGTTCATATCCTCCAGAATACTTACCGTAGAGTTGATCACCAACTGTCCTCCCATTTCCTGACGTGCGCGTTTTTCGGCATCGATACCATGTGCCGTTTGATCTATATTGGCTGTATCGAGGGCAAAAGTATTTTTGTAGGAAAGAGGGGAGAGGTTTAGTCTGGTTTTTTTAAATGGCTCGTATTCAACACCCGTACCAATGGTAAGGGTTGCCGGGTTAAGAAATCTGGAAATAACCACCGAATCGTTGGGGAAATTATATCCTTTGGCAACCTGGGTTTTCATGTAAAAAACGGAACTGAAGTCCATTTTGGGTCTTAATTCTTTGTTGAATTTCGAATTGAATTCCAGCATATCTGTATTGCTTCTGAATCCATGCTCCTCGGTTACAATGGTTCCGTAACGGAGTCTTCCATTGTTACTCCACTGTGTTTTTGCTGCTTTGTTGTTGTATTCTGCCCTGGCATGAATATCGAGCATACTCGACAGTGAGTTTTCTCCCCCTTTTGACCAGTTGGAAAGAAAGGTTTGATTGAGAATAAAGGCACTGGAAAAAGCATAATTCCAGTATACCGGTATTTCTTTCAGTGGTTTCAGGTTTAGCAAACTGGTTTGTGGTTGACGGGAAGTGACGGGAAAATCCTGCGCCATTTTTTTACGCAAACGTTCCACATTAACATTTTCTTCCAACGTCAGCGATACGTCAAATTTTGATGGGTTACCGATCCATAAGGTAATAGAATCATTGTTATTATTTTTTACCCAGTATCTGTAAACTTCATCTTTTTCTGCCGATAGCCAAAAAGGCATCCGTTGTCCTCCCATATCGGTAATGTTCACCAAAACAGAGTCACGGGTATATGTATGGTTGAGAAGGGTACCCACGGCTTGTTTCAATGAATCGGGCATATTATGATCGGGCACTACAAAAAATGGTGAGGGTTGTGTGGCCACTTTGGCAGGTATATTCTCAGTGATGACTATACGCGTGGAATCCCGAAAAAACCGAGCGGTTTTATTACTACCAGGCGGAACAAAAGGGGGAATGATTTGCTGATTGATAAACTGGTGAATTTTGAGGTTGCGCGCCTGAAGGTATGTCGTGTCTATGAATGATTCTATGATTGTATCTTGGGTCAGTTCTATAGAATCAAGAATTTCCCTGATAAGGGGTACCGTATCCATTCCCTGAAGGGCAGTAGTGTCAATGGCATTGATAAAAATGGTCTTTTTCTGAAAAAATGGTTCCTTTGCCAGGGGTATGGTATCGGCAATAAAAGTGCTGTCGTTGAGCCATCTTACAGGCACTGTATCATAGCGGGTTAATAAACTGTTTTCGATCTGAATGGAGTCGTACTCAAACTTTATGAGTCGGGATCTGATGGTGTCAAAAGGTTCCTGGTATTGATAAAGTAAGTGTGAAAGAGAGCGTTGTAAAGTATCATTTCCTTCGATCCATAAACTATCATTTTCCATCAGTCGTATAAGATAATCCGAAGCCTCTTCAGGTGTAAACAAAATGGGTTGCAATACGATGGAGTCTGGATCGCTTCCCGGAGCAACAGCACCCTCCTTTACTACCATTGTGTCGGGTTGAAGGTTGGGCATGGTATCCATTACAGTCGAAGGGTTACTGGGGGGTTCTTCCATTGATTCATTGCCGGATTGAGATAAAGCAGATGATAAAAGCAGGGAAAAAAATGCCAGAAATAAGAATAATCGATGCATGAGGTTTTATTATGTGGATTAAAAACGAGCACGAAATTATAAAAAAAAACAGTATCTTGGTTTTTGGCGGCAGGATAAATCGTTTAGCGGGGTTTTTCTGCAGTCCTGTTCAAAGCATATAATAAGAAGAGCGAGAGCGAGATTGCTTGATTTGTATTTTATACAACCGGGTAAGATAAGATCCACTCAGAACACAGTGATGAAAGATGAACCAATCCATGACAAAATTTTGACACACACGCGCATGATTATAATTCTTGGCATCAAAAGCATGCAGTCAGACTGTTAGCGAGCTCCATCTGACCTATTTAATCAAATTATAAACAGATGAAAGAAATAACCTCAGGGAATATCCATCTTAATGAATTTTTTGATAATGACTTCGGAATCCGATACTATTGTTATAAAATATATTCCCGATTCAAGTTCTTCAATATTTAATTTAACTTTTTCAGTTAACAAGAATTCTTTTAGGAGTTTACCGGTGGAATTATGCAGATTTACTTTTACTGGTCTATTCATTATTTCATATTCGAGGTGAAGAATATCCTTCGTAGGATTTGGATAAATCTTTATCATGGAATTTGGAATCTGATCTATTCCGGTGGTTTCACTGATGTTGATATTAAAAATCAGGTCAGTTAAGTTGGATCCGGTTACATCTCTCAGGCTAAATATGAATTGATCATTATCAAGACTTTCAGAAAAATGTGAATAGTATAGAAGGCCTTCATTAATGTCAGATTGTGTAAATGTATCTCCCTGTGACAAGATTTGCTCTCTGCGCAAAAGTTCTCCCTGTGATGGTATCTCATTCAAAGTATAGGTTAAAGCAGAGGGATAGTTTCCGGTTGAATTCAGGAAGTCTTTGGTAATGATACCATTCCCTCCTTTGTTTATCTTAAGTGTATCCTTATGGATTTCAAGTTCACTTAAGGAATCACTTCTTACAAATGTTAGAAGGGGAGGGTTAATACTTGCTTCTTTTGTATTCCAGGGGATCTCTTTTTCGGTTGTTTCTGCGGCTTTTAGTATTAGTGTAATAAATTGACTAGTCTTATTTCTTTCCCTGATCAGATAATCACTGATATCCCAGTTGAAATAACCTTCTGAATTATCACTTATGGTAATCAGATCCAAGAGTTCTGATTCCTGAGGTTTGTTATTCCAGTTTACTTCATGTTCTTTCCAGGAAGTATTGGTTGATCCATAAACTTCGATATCAGTTCCATTAACAATCTTGCCGTATATATGAATCCGGGCTTCTGATACCTTTGTGTGTATAGAGCTGATACCGAATTTCAGAAAACTTTCACGTGTAAAACTTTCGTTCCCGGTTACTTTGGTGATCATTTCT
>CAZPVB010000025.1:9793-28777 GCA_964589855.1 uncultured Bacteroidales bacterium | reverse complement strand
TATCTCTATTATACTTTAAAAATTCTTCAGGGTTACTTAAATCATAAAATTTTGCTTCCTCTCCTACCCTGGTTTCTTCCTTTTCTCTTTCAAGTTCAGCACGTTCATGTTCCAATAATCGGGTAATTATTTTTTGTTGTCTTAATTGTGTTTGTCTGTTAATACGATTGGAAACAATATCCAATTCATTCTTTTCCATATCTCTCATAATCTCTTCTAAGTTACCGGTACCCGAACCATCTTCACGAAGTTCATCTGCTAATTCATTCAACCGATTTCGAATTTTTTCCTGTTCCGCTGCCATTCTTGCCAACTGTTCACTTGATCCCATTCCGTTCTCAGGTTTTCCGCTTTCCCCTTTTTGTTTTTGATGACCTTCTCTTAACTCCTCGAGCATTTGGTTCATTTGTTCCTGCATTTGACGAAGATCTTGCATACCAGGTTGAGGTTGTGCCTGCGATGACTGTCCTTGTCCTTGTGCCTGCATTTGCATTTGCATATTTTGTAAACTTTCATTGAGAAGTAAAGCCAAATTATTAATATGCATCATAACAAATTGCTGGCGCGAGGCAGCATTGTGTTTTCTACGGTTAATAAGATTATCAATAGCTACATCAATATTATAATTTATCTCTTTGATTTCGCGACTAACAACAGACTGAATCTGAATTTGTCTTTTCGCCAAAGCTTTCAAACTGTCTTCAATAATAACAAGGTCCTCAGCGATTTTTCTTTGATCCTGAATAAGTTCTATAAATTTAGGATCTCTCAAACTAACATTATCAATATCACTCATCAAATCCTCCTGAGAAAAAGAGGAGTAAAGGAGGTTCTCCAGAATTTCACGAAGTTTGCCAGCGTCTTCAGCTAAATTATCCTGTTGCATCGACGATAAATTATTTTGTAATCTTTCTCCCAAATCTTGCATTCCTTGCGATGAATTATTTTGCGGCGATAAACTTTCATTGATATTATCTTTATTCAATTGATCAAGCGCTTTTTCTATATTTTCATCAATGTTTCTTTGTTGATCAGAAGTATCATCGAAATTATTAGGTTTAGATAATTCATTGTTTTTATCTTCAATATCGTTCAATTGTTCCATTAAATTATCAAAATCATCCTTTATATTTTCTTGATTTTCGCTTAAATTCTCTTCAGATTTATCTTGATTATTTTCAGTATTTTCTATATTCATATCCTGCTTTTCCTGTATTTCCTCTAACTCATCAATGCTTTCCATTAGCATTCGTTCAACTTGTAATTGTTTAAATAATTCAAGGGTACGATCAAGTCTATTTTCAAGGTCTTCCATTTCAAATTGAACTTCATCAAGTGCTTCAAAAAATTCATTTTTATTCATTTCTTCCAATTCTTGCTGTATCTTTTCATACAAATCTTTTAATTCATCACTCATAACCTCATCAAAGAGTTCATCTAATTCCTCCTGCTTTTTTATAATTTCCTCTCTCGGGTTTGTAAATTGATTTTTTAATTCTTCAGCACTTGTTTTCTCTTTTTGTATATCTTCAAATTTATTTTGAATTTCCTTTTGTTTATCGAGCATCTGTTTTAAACTTTCTCTTTGCTCCCAGGATACATTCTCACTGTCAACCATTTCATTACGTAGTTGATCAATTTCTTTTTGAATATCATCCACTTCAGTCATATTATTCTTCAAACCGCTGGAAACATTCTCTTCGGCCTGAAGAGTATTCGTTTTGATTTCTTCTTCATTGGGTATATACAACTGGTAGGTAGATGATTTTGTAGATTTATATCCATTTATTTCATCATTGTCAACCACCTCAAAATAGTATTCAAATTGATCGCCAGCAGTAATTTCAAACGAGTTCAAATCAATAAAATAATCAAAATTCTGAGTTCTTACATTTTTTGAAATATCAATGGGCACATTTTGAAAAAGAGTATCCTCACTACGGGTACGATCAGAATTTCTTTTAATATAGTGAAAATACAAATCAGTAAAACCATAATCATCCTTTATCAATCCATTAATAAAAACACCCTTATGAAAAAGTGAATCTCTAAATTCCTGTATACTGATTTCAGGGAATAAATCAGGTACGACATTCATATAATAAGCTATACTATCTTTTGTAGTATTTTCTGAATTATTGGAAACGAAAGAATATTCACCAGATTGAAAAAATTGATCTGTTAATTCAAAAATATCAGGATTTCTTTCGGATCTGTTCATGACAATAGGATCATTTTTATAAAAAACAACAGAATCAGTATTTACTGTAATTAACTCCCATTGAATCTGAGTACCTTCAGGGATGACAAGATCACCTACATTCATAATTTTTTCATTATCTTTTCCGGTATATTCTGGATATTGAACAGAAAGAGAGAAATTTTCAATCATAGATGGTTTGACCATATTTATAGTATATACTCCTAAAACATATCTTCCGGCAATGATCTCAAAATCGGTATCTTTTTTCAAACTGCGAATTTCGTATTGAAAATGATTATTGCTAATTTTAGTAACCTCACGAATTTTGTCATCATAATTAATTTTTACTTCAGAAGGAATGACATCACCCTTAATGGTAAAGTCTATTAAAAAAGACCTGTTTTGAAAACCGGTAAGGGGAAATGAATTATTAAAATCGATATCAAAGGGAATGGGCTTAGTATAAACCTTTTGATAATTAATGATCCTGTAACCAGGTTCTCTTACAAAGGAAGGGAAAAGAAAATATCCAACAAAAAATATAAGTAAAAGAAAAAATGCATAAGGAAAATACTTGTAATTAGAAGAAAATCGTATAGCACTGTGAAAAGGAATAACAGAAAGTTCTTTGGATTTTTGTTCTATTCCGGCAATAAGCAGATCATTATCTTTATCATTATCAAGAAAAAATTCATTAAGTTGCAGAGTATTGGTAACTTTATCTTTTACTTTATCGGGGAAAAATTCACCTATTAATTTGGCTGCATCTTTCAAAGTCATTCCACGATAAATATTAATAATACCAAGCAAGGGTTTTATAATGTATACAAACAAAAAAACTACATTAACAGATGTAAAAAGAATAAACAATGTTTTCCGGGTTTGCATATTAAAATAACCAAAACCTTCAAATAGGGAAATCACCAAATATATAAATATGAAGAATGTTAAGAATAATAAAGACCCTCTTATTATCTGATTAAAATAATATTTCTTTATAAATTTCTCGAGAGAAGATAGAAGTAAATAATAAGATTTTTGATTACTCATAGAGAATATGTAATAACTATAAAAACATAAATATTAGAGATTTAATATAAGCGCTTACAACAAATTTACCAATAAAATAAATTAAAAGACCATTGTTTTCACGAATAAAATTTGATTTAACGTTACTTGTTAAACACTAAATATAGGATCTCAACAAATATAATTTTTGTTCAGTTTTACAAAATAAAACAACCAAATGAAAATTATATTGTTTTATATAATATAGAAAAGAACAATGAAAATATATTATCACACTTAAATAAGATGCATTAAAAGCACAACATATCAATCGAAACATGACAATAGTAATGGCACACGTGAATGGTTATAATTCGTAGCATCGACATGAATACAAAACCACAGTTTTGGCGAGCTCCATCTGACCTATTTAATAAAATTATGAAGAGATGAAAAAAGATACAATTACAGAGAAACAGCAATTTACAGAGACAATTAAAAACGTATTTTTGTCAGAACCAAAAGCAAGAATGAACTATAAACAAGTTTATAAAAAAACCGGTTTTCATTCTCCTGAACTAAAAAAACATATAAACGGAATACTTTATGAATTAGCCAAAAATGAGTTTTTATTGGAATTATACAAAGGAAAATATATACTACATCCTAAAGAAAAGGAAAAACAAAAATCGATAGGACCCGTAATACAAGGAAGAGTTGATATGAAGTCAACCGGTAAGGCTTACATTATTACAGAGGATTTGCTGGATGATGTATTTATAGCATCTAATAATACATATAAGGCATTAAATAATGATAAAGTAAAAGTGCGACTTTTTCCTAAACGAAAAAATAAAAAAACTGAAGGAGAAATTATTGAAATAATAGAGCGATATAAAACAAATTTTGTAGGTACCATAAAACTACATGATAGATTTGCTTTTTTTATCCCGGACAACAAAGCAAACAATACTGATATATATATACCATTAGATCAATTAAACAATGCAAAACCAGGTGAAAAAGTGGTAGCAGAAATGACAGAATGGCCTGATGAAGCGCGGAATCCTTTTGGAAAAATTACAAAAATACTGGGAAAACAAGGAGAAAATAATGTAGAAATACATGCAATATTAGAAGAATATAATTTACCGTACACGTTTGAAAAACAAATCATTGAGGAAGCAAACAAAATAAATGAAAAGATAGATGTAAAAGAGATTAAAAAAAGAAAAGATTTCAGAGATATTCTAACATTTACTATAGATCCGCATGATGCAAAGGATTTTGATGATGCACTTTCTTTCAATATTGAAGATAATCAATTAAAAATAGGTGTGCATATAGCTGATGTTTCCTATTATATAAAAGACAATTCATTACTGGACAATGAAGCATATGATCGTGCAACATCAGTTTATCTTGTGGACAGAGTAGTTCCTATGCTACCAGAAAAATTATCAAATCATATATGCTCTTTAAGACCCAACGAAGAAAAATTATGTTTCTCAGTAGAATTTATATTTGACGATAAAAGAAAAATAACTAATACCTGGATAGGAAAAACCACTATCAAATCCAATAAAAGATTTACTTACGAAGAAGTACAAGAAATAATAGATAATAAACAAGGAGAATTTGCCAATGAGATCATGGAGATAAACGAGATTGCAAAATCCATAAGAAAAAAACGATTAAAGTCTGGTGCTTTGGCATTTGAAAAAAGTGAAGTAAAATTTAATCTTGACGAGAATGGTAAACCCCTTGAGGTGATCTTCAAAGAACAAAAGGAATCTCATAATCTTATAGAAGAATTTATGCTTCTTGCCAATAAAAGTATTGCAGAAAGAATAGGCAAAAAAAGATCAAGCGCAAAAGATAATACATTTGTATACCGTATACATGATATTCCAAACCCCGAAAAGTTGAACAACCTGAATGAGTTTGTCAGCAAAATGGGCTATAAAATGAATTTGGAAACGCGATCAGACATATCTAAATCTCTCAATAATTTGTTGAAAAAAAGCAAAGGAAAAGGGGAGGAAAATATTATTGAAACACTCACTATCCGTAGTATGGCAAAAGCGGAATACTCTACCGATAACATCGGACATTACGGACTAGCTTTTGATTATTATACTCATTTTACTTCACCAATCAGGAGATATCCGGATTTGATGGTTCACAGACTACTAAACATATATTTACAAAACGAAAAAGCGAATTTAGATAAAGAGGAATTTGAAATAAAATGTAAACATTCATCGGAAATGGAACGAAGGGCACAGGAAGCAGAACGCGATTCTATTAAATTTAAACAAGTGGAATTTTTATCAGATAAAACTGGTAAACAATTTAAAGGTATTATTTCTGGAGTCAGCAAATGGGGTATATTTGTAGAAATAATAGAAAATAAATGCGAAGGAATGATAAGATTAAAAGATATGAATCAGGATTATTTCTATCTTGATGAGGATAATTACCAGGTCATAGGGCAAAATACAAATCAAAAATACAAACTAGGGGATGAAATAGATATAAAAATAAAAAGCGCAGATTTCCAGAAAAGAGAAATAGATTTCGAACTTGCATAAAAAAAACCCGGTTGATACCGGGTTTTTATTTGCTATTCTTATTAAATTAGGTTTAATCTGCCATAAAGCTCCTTTCTGTAAAGACCGCCTATTGGTAAAACTTTCATTTTTCCTTCAATAACAAGATCGGGATATTTGATTGAAAAGATTTTATTAAGGTTAACTATAAAAGATCTGTGAATTCTTACGAAATCCTTTTGGGGTAGAATTCTAACCATTTCTTTCATGGTAGTATGTGTTGTGTAGGAATTATCAGAGGTATTGATAACAACATAGTCTTTCAGCGCTTCGACATAAAATATGTCATCGAAATTAATTTTGTTAAGCCGGTAATCGGCTCTAACGAAAATACTATCCTTTGATTCTTTATTTTCAATAATGGAATGATACAGATCTCTTTCTTTTTTAATTACCTCATCTTTTTCATGCTTATATAATGCCATTTCAATGGTAGTTTGCAATTCCTTCTCTTTGAAAGGTTTGATTATATACCCATAAGGTTCAGTAATTTTTGCTTTAGAGAGGGTATTATCATCCGCATAGGCAGTTAAAAAGATAAGTGGTAATCCGAAGCGTTCTTTAATCAGATTGGCAGCTTCAATACCACTCATTTGACCTTTCAACATAATATCCATTAAGATAAGATCAGGACGATTCTCTTCAATTTCTTCAATAGCTTTTTCAGCACTACTAACGGTTGTGGGAACCTGATATCCAAGTTTCTTTAAACTGTTCTGAATATCCTTAGCCACAATGCTTTCATCTTCAACAACTAATATTTTTACTTTTGCCATAATTAATAATATTAATATGATCTATTACGTGTTTTACTTTTATAAAATAATGATAAGTAGTGTTTCTTGCAATTTTTTTTATCCTAACTCCAAATTTACAACAATTTTTTAAAAATACATTTCATTGATTACCAAACAAGCAAATAAAATCCATTTATTTGATTAATTTAACTACCTGAAGCAAAATTTTACTTTCCATACCTAATTAATTGATAAATAAAAAGTAAAAGAAAACGATCAGGAAAAATCCATACAACAAAAACAATGTAATTAAGCAGAATATGATATTTATATTTTTTCTAATATATAATAGTATTATCATTTTTAAAATTTAATTCTATTATTATTAGTTGTGTTGAAAGTGTTGGTAAAAAAAATGAATGATTTTTGACTTTACCAATATTAATATTTTATCAACATGAAATTAACGGTTTGTTAATATTAATCATTTGACAATGTTTTTATTATGTAATTATTAACAGACAGTTCATAAAAGTAATTGACTCCAAAAATCCGATAAAACTTATTTGTTGTAGATGTTTCTGGTGTTAAGAAATTGTGAATAAAAAATGATAAATTCTCTATACATATACTTGATTTTTTGAAATAAAATAACAAGCACTGCGTAAATTCAAAAAACAAGAAATACTTTTCAGAAGATATTCAACAATAAGAGAAAGTTATTCACATTTTATTGTTTGTAAATTTTAATGATTTGTTTATGAGCAAGTAAAAAACACATACGAATGTTTCGATTAAATCTATAAATAACGTAACAACTTCGTAATAAATATTCTGTAATTTATCTTTACTTTTGTAGTTTTCAATAAAAGAAACAAATTATAAACAATGAAAAATATTCCTTCAAAAATTGTTATGGGTTCAGATCATGCCGGATATGACCTCAAGGAAAAGGTAAAAGTCTACCTCAAAGATAAAGGTATTGAAATAACTGATCTGGGTACCCATTCTTCCGAAAAGGCCGACTATCCTGATTATGTTCATCCTTTGGCAGAATTAATAAAATCAGGAGAATTTGATTTTGGTATCATAATGTGTGGAAGTGGAAATGGTGTAAGCATTACAGCCAATAAACATCAGCATATAAGATGTGCCTTATCCTGGATACCAAAAATTGCAGAATTAGGGCGAAGACATAATAATGCCAACGTTTTGGCACTTCCCGGAAGATTTGTAGAAGAGCAGGAAGCCTATAAAATTGTAGATGCTTTTTTACATACTGAATTTGAAGGGGGAAGGCATCAGAGAAGGATAGATAAAATTTCCTGTTCTCCTGTTGATTAAATTTTTTACAACATCTTCAATGTATGTTTAATCCTGATCAAAATTATTGCCTCATTAAGTTGTTAGGCGATAAAAAATTCTATATATACTGCACACAGGCTACAACAAAATAACCGAAAAAAAGCATCTCATCAAAAAAATCATTTTTCAAAAACATATAACTTGCTTTTTTTTGCCTGTTGTTATATTTTTTACTATCCAAATTTTTAATGATATGGTTGTTGGCACAGCAAATTTATTTCAGAAAAAGTCTGCTTCAAAATCTTTTGATATGCAGCATCGGAAAACCATTGCTTTCAATATGGGCAGGTATGATGCCGCTGTAAAAAGAGGAAAACAGCAATATGCCAATTTACCACTTGCACGAAGACAGGCTTCTTTAAAGAAATACAAGTCTGTTGAAAACCTGGAAAAATTACTGAAAACATTTGAGCAAAATTTTTCCAGAAATGGAGGAGAGGTAATTTGGGCCAGTAATTCTGATGAGGCCAATAAATCAATTTTGAAAATATTGAAACACTTTGATGCCCAAACAGTGGTAAAGTCAAAATCTATGGTTACCGAAGAACTCGAACTTGATCATTTTCTCTCTAAAAATTCCATTGAATGTGTGGAAACAGACCTGGGTGAATACATTGTGCAAATCTCCGGAGATAAGCCTTATCACATTGTTACTCCGGTAATGCATAAATCAGCCATTGATATAGCACAAATTTTCCATGAAAAATTTGGGTTGCCCAAAGAAAGTACACCTGTTGAGATAACTAAATTTGTAAGGAAAACGTTGAGAAAAAAATTTGAAAAAGCAGATGCCGGAATCACCGGAGCAAATTTTTTGATCAGCTCAACAGGATCTGTTGCACTTACTGAAAATGAAGGAAATGGTGTACTTTCATCCTCCATGCCACAAATACAAATTGTAATAGCAGGAATTGAAAAAGTGATTGAAAACCTGGAAGACTTACATTTGTTTTGGCCTTTGCTTGCTACTTTTGGTACCGGACAGAATCTGACAGCATACAACAGCATTATAAACGGACCTGCCCGGGAAGGTGAAGAAAATGGTCCGAAGTACATGTATGTTATATTACTTGATAACGGCAGAACCAATCTTTTGTCTCGAATACCTCAAAGGAGGGCACTTTCATGCATCAGATGCGGATCTTGCCTGAATGCCTGTCCGGTATACAGAAATGTGGGCGGACATACCTATGGAAGTGTATATTCAGGTCCTATCGGTGCGGTGATTACTCCGCATTTAAAACCATTGCGCGACTATAAACATTTAAGTTATGCATCCTCTTTGTGCGGAAAGTGCACAGAAGTTTGTCCGGTTAACATCAATTTACATTATCAGCTGCTCGAAAACAGGAATTATGCTGTACAATCAAAACTTTCTCCTGCTGTTGAAAACATTGGTATGTGGGGTTGGCGGGTTGCCATGCAAAGAAGATGGATGATGGATATGGTAGGTTCGGGTATCAAGAACTTCATGATTGAAAAACTTTTTGCCGGATCGTGGGGAAAAAGAAGAAAATTGCCAAAAATGCAAAAAAAGTCATTTAAGCAGATATGGGCCGAAAAACAAAAAGGGACAAAATAATTTTTTGATCAGAATTTTCGTATCACACTTCTAACAGATCCGACATATCCAAAACCAAATAGATTTACATGTACCAATAAAGGATACAAATTTGCGATCTCAACACTTTCTTTCCAGTTTTTTTCAAGTGGATATTCCTGGCTATATGCCCGGTAGAATTCTTCAGCAAAACCTCCAAATAATTTAGACATACCAATATCCATTAATCGGTGACCGTAATAAACTGCCGGATCAAAAATACATGGTTCTCCCTTTTGGTTGGTCATGTAATTCCCGCTCCATAAATCTCCATGCAATAAAGAAGGTTTTTCAACAGGGAAAAAATGATCCAATCGTTGATAGAGACTTTCAAAAGATCTGTAATCAGATCTATTAAGTAATTCGCTGTTTATAGCCTTTTTGAGTTGAATTTCCAAACGCTGAGCAACAAAGAAATCTATCCAGTTTGAATGACGGGTATTGAATTGTTCCAGACTTCCAATATAATTATCATGATCAAGACCGAATTGCTTTGCAGAATGGTTTTTGTGCAGTTTGGCCAGTTTCGTTCCAAATGCTTTCCAAAAGTGATCAATGGGTTTTTGTTGTTGAACGAATTCCAGCAGGATCATGCCATATTCCTGGGTTTCATCAAATCCAATAACCCTGGGAATATATATTTCACCAGCATTATGCAATAATTGCATGCCCATTGCTTCTTTTTCAAACATTAAAGGAAATTGTTGTCCATGATTCCATTTCACAAAGAATTTGTTTGAACCGCAATCAATTTGCAAGGCATTGTTTATAGAGCCTCCTGAAACAGAGGAGGTATCAAGGATCGTAAATATTTCACCAGTGTGACTTTCAAGCAGTTTTAAGATAGAACTTTCAAGTTTTGTGGGCAACATAATCAGGAATAAAAATTTTGAATAATTGATAATTTACATTACTTTTGCCAATCCAAAAAAAGAGGGGAATTAGCTCAGTTGGCTAGAGCGCTTGGCTGGCAGCCAAGAGGTCATCGGTTCGAATCCGATATTCTCCACAAAGAAAAGAAACCATTTCTGAAAAGAAATGGTTTCTTTATAGAGGGTCTTTAAGCCTAAACCAGGTATTTTTTTCATTTTGTACCATTTCAACGATACCGGTGATCATTAGATTAACAATCAGGTTTTCTGCTAAATATTTTGGGATGGATGCTATTTTACAGTAAGTTTTAAGATTTATAAAAGCGTTATGGTTTAAAAAATCGAGCAAAATACGTTCTTTATCTGAATACCGAATAAATGTACCAGCGTCACGGTTTATTCTTTTCCAGAATTTTAGTTGTATAATGTTGGCCAAAATATTTTGGTCTTTATATCTGATATAGGCAAGCCATTTTTCATTTTCGCTCAGCGCATAGCAGGGTTTGTTATCAATGGAAGGAATATCGATTTCCAGAACAGTTTTACCTTCAACATTCCATGTTCGGTGAGCAAAATCAATGCGGGGTTTACAGTACATTTCAGACGCTGCTTCAATCATATAAAACTCTTCATCGGAGCGCACTCCTGCAATATTACCATTATCTTTCACACCAATAAGTAACTTGCCACCGTTGGTATTGGCAAAAGCAGAAATACTCTTAGCAATTTTGCGGGAATCGTTAACCTGAAATTTAAAATCCTGTTTCTGGTGTTCTCCCTGAAGAATTAATTTTTGAATATAATTACTCATGAATCCGGATATTTCTCTCGGTATTCTGTATTTTGTTTTATTTGTCTTGCTGGTTTGCTTTATTTGTCAGATATTCCTGCATCCTCATTGTATTTTCATAAAAAGATAGATGTTTAACCGCTCTATATCTTTTGGTAACAATTGCGAAAAATTGAGTTCAATCTCTTGAAAAATTAAGATCAATAACATGATTGTCAAATCACTTTAAATAAGGGATTTTTATTGAAAAATGATTGGTGAAACAGATTAACCATCGCATTTACTTTTTAAGTAAAATAAGGATCAATTGGGGGTTACATAAGAAATTAATAAGCCCGTTCATTTTTTCCTTCAATGTAATTGATAAAAGATCTGTTTGCCACTCTTATTCCTCCGGTAGTCGGATAGTTTCCGGTAAAATACCAGTCGCCTTTGTGATTGGGGATGGCAGCGTGAAGATCATCAATACTTTGGTAAACAATTTCAATATCAGCATTCACGCTATCGGAATGTAATAATTCAGCAATTTTAGCCGAAATTTGTTCACTGGTAAAGGGTTTATAAATATCTTTTACATGATTAACTACTTGCAGATCTTTCACATTTTCACTTTCCTTACATTTTTTATATACATCATTGATGATGTTTTCCTGCCGGGTATCTTTTAAAAGCTCAATGGTGGCTCTAAATGCAATAAATTCTGATAGTTTTGCCATGTCAATGCCATAGCAATCGGGGAACCTGATTTGCGGTGCGGAAGAAACGACAATGATTTTTTTGGGTCCCAGCCGGTCGAGTATTCTGATAATACTTTGTTTCAAAGTTGTACCTCTTACAATAGAATCATCTATAACAACCAGGTTATCTTCAAATTCCTTTACAACACCATAGGTAACATCATATACGTGTGTAACAAGGTCATCCCGGGAGTTATCTTCGGTTATGAAAGTTCTGAGTTTGGCATCTTTTACAGCAATTTGATCAATTCTGGGTTTGATGGCAAATATTTCATCAAGGTCTTTTTGTGTAATGTTTCCTTTAAGTTGCAGGATTTTGTCTTTCCGAAGTTGATCGCAAAAATCGTGTAGTTCTTCTACCAACCCTTTATAAGCAGATAATGCAGTGTTGGGTATATAGGAAAAAACTGTATTGGCAAGGTCGTAGTTAATTGTTTTGAGAATATGGGGAACAAGTTTTTTTCCAAGTTCCTTCCTTTCTTTATAGATTTCGGCATCCGTACCTCTTGAAAAATAAATTCTTTCGAAAGAGCAGGAAGTTTTCATCAATGGTTTTTTAAACTCCAATTCCTCTACTCTTCCATCTTTTTTTACAATGAGAGCATTTCCGGGTCTAAGTTCTTTTATATCTTCAATTAAAACATTAAAGGTGGTTTGAATAACAGGTCTTTCAGAGGTTGCCACAACAACCTCGTCGTCATAATAATAATAAGCGGGTCTTATTCCGCTGGGATCACGCATAATAAATCCATCACCGTGGCCAACAAGGCCACCTATCACATATCCTCCATCCCAGTTTTTAGAGGCATTACTCAAAACGTTGAGGATATTCATTTTCTGAGCAATGAGAGGAGATATTTCTCTTTTTGAGAATCCTTTTTCTTTAAAGTAATGATAAAGATCATCGTTTTCGGTATCGAGAAAATGACCCAATTTTTCAAGAATTGTAAATGTATCCGATGTTCTGTTAGGATGTTGCCCTATATTGATAAGATTTTCGAAAAGTTCGTCTACATTGGTAAGATTAAAGTTACCAGCAATCATCAGATTCTTCGACATCCAGTTGTTTCCACGAATTAGTGGATGGGTAAATTCCGGAGAATTTTTTCCAAAAGTTCCATACCTTAGATGACCCAAAAATAATTCGCCGGTAAGATCGATATTGTGTTTGATCCATTGAATATCCCTTAATCTTTCAGGATATTTTTCATGAATAAGGGCAATTTTACTGGTTATTTGATTAAATATATCTTTGATAGGGTTTGATTTGTTACTTCTCAAACGATTTACATATTTTACTCCCGGTTCCATATCAAATTTTATACAGCCTACGCCAGCGCCATCCTGTCCTCTGTTATGCTGTTTTTCCATTAAAAGGTACATTTTATCAGGACCATAAAATGCAGTTCCGTATTTTGCCAGGTAATATTCGAGTGGTTTTAATAGTCTGAGAAGAACAATACCACATTCATGTTTAATAGCATCACTCATTGGTAAGAGTTTTTGAAGTGTTTTGGTTTGGCTAACAACTGATGTGCACGATGATAAATCGGGATAGTAAAAATTCCTGTCATTTTAATGTACAAAACAGCAATATTTTTTCATACAGGTATAAGCATGATGAACCCGTAAGAAGAGGTGCAAAGTTAAAGAAATGAATTGAAACAGGAATTACAATTCGTAGTCAAAAAAGGGAGTTTTTAATTTTTTAAATCCAATATTTTTAAGCAGTTGATGCGCTTCTTGAAAATGCTTCGACAATTGTGATGGATGGTGTGCATCGCTGTTTACCATCATGGGTATATCCAAATCCAGGCATTTTTGAAGAATGTCTTTAGAAGGGAAGTATTCATCAATTTTACCGGTATATAAGCCTCGGGTATTGAGTTCTATTATGAGGTTATTTTTTTTTGCTGCTTCAAGGGTTTTGTCAACCAGATCGGTATACCACTTTTCGGAGGTTGAAAACCATCTTTGCTTGTTGTGCATTTTTACTTTGTCGATATGGCCAATGATATCGAAATTTTGCGTTTCGATCATTTCAATACTTTGTTGGTAAAAGGCCGTAACCGCTTCTTTGTAGTCACCGTTGAATATTTCGTTTACTCCATTGATATATCCTTCCACAGGTCCGTCGATAAACCAAATTTTTCCACTCTCTTTATGCCTTACCAGGTGCACTGAACCAATGGCATAATCCAGCGGTACGGTTTCAATAAAAGTTTGAAAATTATCGGAATGCCCCGGAATATAATCGATTTCCAGTCCCAGGTAAAGGTCTATATCATTTCCGTATATCTGAATAAGATTTTTAGCCTCAGCGATATACTTTTTAAAAGATTCTGGTGTAAGACTCCATTCGTTAGGAAAGGGCAGGGGAGAGTGTGCCGAAAAACCCAGTGCTTTAAAATGATTATCAATGGCAAATTTTACATATTCTTCCATTGATTCTTTTCCATCGCAGTGGTGGGAGTGGCTATGAAAATTATATAGTGGTATCATGATATTTTGTTTTTGGTCAATGCGATCTAAATATTAAAAATATAGATTTGATACTGCTAACGTAAAACATTTTTATTTTATAAGTTGTTTGGTTTGTTGAATAATTTTTATGGTTGAAGTGATCATATTAATAGCCACATGATTTTCTCCTCCCTGGGGAACAATGATCTCAGCATATCTTTTACTGGGTTCTATAAATTGAAGGTGCATGGGTTTTACAAATTTTTCGTAGTGGTCGAGTACTTCAATGAAAGACCTGCCTCTTTGCTGAATATCTCTTTTTATTACCCGCATTAAACGATCATCGGCATCAGCATCAACAAAAATTTTTATATCCATTCGTTCCCGCATACGTGGATTTGACATAATTAAAATCCCCTCTACAATTACAACATCTTTAGGTTCTACGGGAATGCTTTCTTTGGACCGGGCGCAGGTAAGGTAGGAATATACCGGCATGGGTATGGTTTCGCCGTTTTTCAGCATATCAAGGTGCTTTACCAGCAGGTTAAATTCTATCGCCGAAGGATGATCAAAGTTAATTCTTGCCCTTTCCTCGGCGCTTAAGTGCCCATTATCCCTGTAGTAAGAGTCTTGGTAAATGACCGAAACACTATTTTCAGGAAGATGGTTAACGATTTTTTTTACAACTGTAGATTTTCCGGATCCTGATCCTCCTGCAATGCCAATAATTAACATAATACGAATATTTTTAAAGTATAAAATTAATTAAATTCACACAAAACGTACTGATAAATTTTCTTTGATTATTTTTAAAAATAAATTACGTTTGCTACTTCATTGCGCAAAATAGACGAATATTTTTGTTTTTACATTTATGAAAGAATGAATAATACCGACCCCAATGAATTAAGAGTCAAAATGTATTCTGATCCACTTGTTTTTTATCCGGCAATTCTCAGTGATATGAAAGCGGCTGTAAAATACATTTATATAGAAATGTACCGCTTCAGGAATGATCCTATTGGTATGAGATTCAGAGATCTGCTGGTGAAAAAATGCGAACAGGGGGTAAAAATAAGGGTGTTGATTGATTCGTGGGCGGCTTCCTCCAGCTATTCTTTTTTCAAACCCTTAACCGAATTGGGGGGCGAGGTTAAGTTTTTTAAAAAAATCAGAATCAGTTGGGATGGATTTACCAAAAGTCATCGACGCGATCATCGAAAAATAATCGTGATAGATGATATGCTAACTTATATAGGTTCTGCCAACATCAATGATTATTCTCTTAGTTGGCGGGAATCTGTCTTTCGCATAAAAGGTGGTATTGCACCGTCTTTTAAAAGTATAGTTGAAGAAAATTTTAAAATATATAATAAATATCTTTATGACAAGGTGACTTACACCAAAAAGATTATTTACAACCAGTTTGAAATTATAAGAGATGTCCCCAGCCTGGCTTTTCAACCCGTTCAAAAAAAGTTTCTGAGTATTATTAAGCAAGCTAAAAGGGAAATATTTCTTGAAACACCTTATTTCCTTCCGGGAAATAATCTGCGCAAAGCACTATCAGAAGCATCATTAAGAGGTGTAAAGGTAAACATCATCATTCCTAAAAAGTCCGACATTCATATACTGGACATACTATCGGGAAAATATATGGGAGAGTTGGCAAAAAGTGGGGTTAAAATCCATTTTTTCACCCCTCAAAATCTCCATTCTAAATTATTTTTATGTGATAGAAAATATTTTATCATCGGATCGGCTAATTTTGATTATCGTAGTTTTCGTTATCAACATGAAATCTGTCTTTTTGGTGAACACAAAAGTTTAAGTCGTCAGCTGATAAATCATTTTCATACTTCTTTAAATGATTGTCAACCTTTTGACCTTGCGTCATGGAAAAAAAGGCCCAAGCTACAAAAATATTTTGAGAGAATGCTTGTACCTATAAGGCATTTGTTATAACAAAAATGCTTTGTCCTGATCAATTTACTTAGTATGATCAAGAAAATGTATGTTTTGTATATTTGCCGGAAAGTGCTATTAATGTATTCTTCCCCCAAAAGCAAATCTTTTGATATAATAAGGATCGGTGAGTTCGCTGACAATAACCCCCCGTGATGTGGAGGCATGGGCAAAGCGGTTTTTGCTTATGTAAATGCCCACATGAGATACTTTTCTTTTGTTGATTCTGAAAAAAACAAGGTCGCCTTCCTGCAGGTGATGTCTGTTAACTTTCCTGGAGTTTTTGGCCATGTTTACGGTTATTCGTTCCAGATCAAGTCCATAAACTTTTTTGTAAACTTCTTTGGCAAAGCCCGAACAATCAGCCCCCATTCTGGTATCACCGCCAAATTTGTAGGGAGTACCTATCCAGGTACTTATTTCTTGTAAAAGATCAATATTTTCATTTCCAGTAAGGTCGTATCCCAACTTTTTGGAAAATATTTCGTATTGATCCTGTTTTTCTTCGGGGAGATTCGTTTTGTAGGAATTTTCTTTGGCATTTAACTCAACATCACGGTATGATGGGGTTTCACGCAGATAAGTGCATGAGCTAATCAGGCCGCATAAAATGATCAGCAACATGTTTTGATATGGCAGTCGTTCAGGGAAGAAGTTTTTGGTTTTCATTTATAACAAATATTTACCTCTGATCATATAACAAAAATACATGTATTTGTTTACGATGAGCAGGAAAATATTGTTTTTCACAACTTTTTTCTAAAATGGGTTAAAAACAAAGGTCTTCGAACGCCTTTACAGAAAATCCCGAAAAAAATATTTACATCGGGGTAAAATGTTGCAAAACCGCAAAACTGGTTAAAAACCCTGTTTATTGTCAAGAGTAAGGTTTTTATTGTCCAATATATCATAAACAGAGTTGTTGCTGATATATTCCGGAACAATTTCTTTCATTTTGGCAACCAGCGTAAATGCATTATTTTCGAGAATAAGATTGGCGAGTTTTTCCAATTGTGCATCAATGAGTTTTTTATCATACTGTCTCACTTTTGCTTTCATGATTTTTGGATGATGTGTTAAAATGGTGTTTTCCTCATTGCTCAAAACCTCCTCATACAGTTTTTCTCCCGGTCTTAAACCGACCTCATTAATCATGATCTCCTTATCAGGAATAAATCCAGCAATTTTGATCATTTTTACAGCCAAGTCATAAATTCTGACAGGTTTGCCCATATCAAAGACAAATATTTCGCCTCCGTTTCCCATAGCGCCTGCTTCCAGAACCAGGCTGCAAGCCTCGGATATGGTCATAAAAAACCGGTTAATATCTTTATGTGTAATGGTAACGGGTCCTCCCTTACTGATTTGTTTTCTGAAAAGAGGTACAACCGAACCATTTGAATCGAGCACATTTCCAAATCTTGTGGTAACAAATTGTGTATGATAATTTCCTGATGCCTGAGTATAAATTTCAGCAATTCTTTTGGAAGCACCCATGATGTTGGTGGGATTTACTGCTTTATCAGTGGAAACCATTACAAACTTTTTCACCTTATATTTAATAGAAAGGTCTGCCAGTGCTTTTGTACCAAAAACATTTACCAGCAATGCTTCGTATGGATTTTCTTCCATCAGGGGCACATGCTTGTAAGCTGCTGCATGGTAAATAATATCAGGCATGTACTGATTAAATATATGATCAATACGGAATCTGTCTTTAATATTGGCAATCTTGTATTCAACCAGATGCTTAAACTCTTGAAGCGCAGGATCGTTGTTTATTTCATATTGAAGGTCGTAAATCGCAGATTCAGCCTGATCGAGTAAAACAACTTTACGCGGCTGATAGGTCAATACCTGCTTCACAATGCCCGAACCTATGCTACCTGCCGCACCCGTTACCATAACGGTTTTACCCTTTAGTTCTCTCACCACATTGTCACATCCCATTTTGATGGGGTCTCTTTGGAGAAGATCTTCAATATTGGCATTTCTGATCTGGTCATGACTTAATTTACCGTCAATCCATTTTTGTGCCGAAGGAACCACTTTAATCTCTATATTAAGATTAAGAGCAGATTCAATAACCTTTTTTTGTTTGTTAGCATTAAGATTTTGAATGGAAACGATCAACACATCAATTTTGTGTTGGTCAATAAAGTTTTTTGTAAGCACTTTACCGAGTGGGTAGATTGTTGTACCGGTAATTCTTTTTCCGATCTTACTCAAATTCTCATCGGCAAATCCTGCTAAAGTATAATGGGTTATGTGGTCTTGTAAAAGGGCATTTTTGGTCAATACACCAGAATCTCCTGCCCCAAAAATGATTACTCTTTTTTGATTTTTCTTTTTGGCACCCGTTAATCTTAAAAACATTGTTTTCACTGCTATCCTTCCCTGAATAAGAATAAAATATACCAGTAAAAAATGAATAGCAAAAACACCTAAGGAAAGCTGATATGATTTTCCTAAATCCAAATTCCGCAAAATCAGTGCCGATGAAAAGATAATGGCAAAAGGCAAAAAAGTAGCATGCAACAACCGCATGGCATCATTGAAACTCGTATGCCTGATAATGCCGCAAAAAGGTTTGAAAACAAGAAAACTTAAGAAATAGATAAGGGTAACA
>CAZPVB010000025.1:0-9693 GCA_964589855.1 uncultured Bacteroidales bacterium | reverse complement strand
TTAGTTATCAACACCCAATTAATCAAATCACACCCATATCAATTTTATTCTGATCGGATTATTTCCGCCGGATTGATGTTTGCTGCTCTCAGGGTGTGATAGCTTACCGTTACAAGAGCGATCAATAAGGATATGATTGACGATACAATAAATGGTTGGGGGATGATGGAAATGCGATAAATAAACTGGTTTAGCCACATGTCGAGCAAAACCCATGCAATCGGTATGGTAATGAGAATAGAAATGAGAATGAGCATTGTAAACTCCTTATAGAACAATCCTAAAATGGATAAGCTGCTTGATCCCAGAACTTTTCTTACGCCAATTTCGCGTTTTCTTTGTTCGGTAATAAATGACGATAACCCAAATAATCCAATGAATGATATAAGAATACAAACCACAGCGAATACACTAAATATACTGCTAAGCCTTTCTTCGTTCTCAAATTGTTCGCGATAGCCCGAGCTTGCCAAAGAAATATTTGGGAAGTTCTCCGCGTCAAATTCGTAGGCCGATTGTTCAAGAAATTCAAGGGTTTTGTTTTCTGTTCCGGATACATATTGTACGATCAAATTCTGATAAACGTCCTGATTTTCACCCAACATGTACATGACAGGCTCAACAGCATGATTCAGGTTGAGCAGATTATGATCTTTTACAACACCAATTACTTTTTGTGTTACAGTAGGGTTTCCCAGGGAGTCAAACTGCCATTGAATGGTTTTCCCCAAAGGATTATCTATCCATCCAAACGTTCTGGCCGCAGATTCGTTGATCACAATAGATGTTTCAGCATCACTTTGCAGGTTTTGGTCAAAGGTTCTTCCCCGGATGATGTCTATTTCGTAAAAATGAAAATATTTTTCATCAACATAATTCGTGGTAACTGTTGCTTCATTCATGCCATCTTCTGATTCAACCCAAACGGCATTTTTATTAAAACCCCTTCCCGGAACTGAAAAGGTTTTGGTGGTTTGTAAAATATCGGGGTTTTGCTTTACTATATTTTCGAGGGTTTCAATTCTTTGTCTGTTATCAGGATTTTGTATACGCAAAACTGCGCGATTTTCGGTTTTTAAACCCAGATCTTTGTTTTGTAAAAATTTCAATTGACTTTGAACCATGAGTGTTCCGGTGATGAGCATGATTGAAATGGCAAATTGGAAAACAACCAATGCTTTTCTCAGGTATACCGAGCCACCTTTTGAACCCTTTGAACCTCTTAAGATTGTGGAAGGACTCATCCTGCTAATGAAAAGAGAAGGATAAAACCCAGCCAAAAGTCCGGTAAAAAGCGTTATCATGATTAGATAGAATAATATAGGCCACCTGAAAAGATCAACCAAATGAAAAGACTTCTCTGATAAATGATTGAATCCAGGTAAAATGAATTCTATGATTAAGAAAGAGAAGACAAGAGAAATGAATGCAATAAATACGGATTCAGAAAGAAACTGCAGAATCAGCTGCCCTCTGCCGGCACCAGATACTTTTCTGATCCCAATTTCTTTTGATCTTATGGATGCCCTTGCGGTAGCAAGATTTGTATAGTTTACGGCAGCAATGATCACAAGAAAAATGGCCACAATACTTAAAACATACAGAATTGTTTTGGAGGTTGGATTGGGTGAAAATGTAATTTTACTGAACCTGACTTCACGAAGTGGAGTATAGGTAAAATTTGAGAATCCCCCGATCATGTTTCCAACCGGATTGGTATATTTTTCATGAAATGCAGTCATGTTTCCCAAAACCTGTTCAGGTTGTGTATTTTCATGAAACAAAATATAAGTAAAATTGGTATTAATACTCCAAAAAAGATTAGGTGAAAGAGAATACACCATGTTGTTTTCCAAAGAACTCATCGAGAGCAGTGCCTCCAGATCAAGGTGAGTATTATCAGGAAAATCCTTCATCACACCAGTGATCATATATGTTTCCTGGTTTAATCTTATATTTTTTCCCAAAGGATTTTCCTTTCCAAAATATTTTTCACTGATGGTTTGGGACAGCACAACTGAATTGGATTCGGCAAGTGCTCTGTCTGGATTTCCCCAAATGAGCTCTTGGGTAAAAACATCAAAAAATGTGGAATCGGCAAAAGCCATACTGTCTTCTATAAACTTTTTATCCTCAATGTTTACAGTTATATCGTTCTGATAATATAACCTCACATATTCTTTTACCTGGCTAAATTCTTTTTTCAACGCCGGCCCCAGCGGAAAAGGTGTAATAGCTAAATGATTATGATTTCCACCAATGGTATAAATACCTTCTATACGAAAAAGATTTTCATGATTTTCATGGTAACTGTCGAATGAAAATTCATGATGGATAAACAAGGAAATAAGAATAGCTCCTGTAATACCAACAGAAAGACAAAACACGTTTATAAATGCATAGATTTTATTTCTTTGCAAACTACGCCAGGCTGTTATAATGTAGTTTTTTAGCATATAGAAGTTTTTTTAAAAAAGAATTGCCATTACAAAAGATCAACTAAGAAATTCACTAAATGCACAAACCAAAGCATAGTAGCAATCCTCATCCAACACTTTTCAAAAAATTATATCAAGCACGTTGCTTTTTCAAAAAAATAAATTTGTTAAAAAGCAACATTTCTCCTTATTTGGAAACAGAGGTAAGTACAAATTCTGTTGTTTTATCTTCGGTTACAATTTGTCCGTCAAATAGTCTTATCACCCTTTGTGCGTAAGAAGCATCTCTTTGTGAGTGTGTAACCATGATGATGGTGGTACCGCCTTTATTTAATTCTTCCAGAAGGTTCATAACTTCATCACCATGGGTAGAGTCCAGGTTTCCGGTAGGTTCATCAGCAAGGATAATGTGGGGCTTGGCAACTACTGCTCTGCATACGGCTACCCTTTGTTGCTGTCCGCCAGATAATTGCAAAGGAAAGTGGTTTTTCCGATGCATAATTTGCATCTGCTCCAATACCTCCTCAACCCGTTTTTTTCTTTCTGATGCACTGTATCCCAGATATACCAATGGTAATTCAACATTTTCAAAAACGTTTAGCTCGTCAATAAGATTAAAGTTCTGAAAAACAAATCCAATATTTTTTTTGCGAAGGTTTGCCCTTTGTTTTTCGGAATACCGTGAAACCTCGTTGAGTAAAAAGTGATATTCTCCGCTTGAGGGGTTGTCGAGCAATCCTAAAATATTCAACAATGTTGATTTTCCACATCCGGAGGGCCCCATGATAGCAACAAATTCTCCTTCTTTGATTTCAAAAGAAACATTATTTAATGCTGTGGTCTCTACTTCTTCGGTTCTGAATACCTTTGTTAAATTCAAAGTTCTGATCATAATTTTATAGTTTAAAAATGAATAATAACGTAAAAATGCTTAAAGTCATTTTGTTGATTATTTAAATATTAATTTGTCTTTGTTTCCAAAAGCATCATAGGATGATACGATTACTTTTTCTCCAGGCATTAGTCCTTCACGCACCTCATAATGGTGGATGTTCTGTCTGCCAATTTCAATTGTTCTTTTAGTGACCTGGTTTTCCTGGGGGTTCAACACATAAATCCAATTTCCGCCAGTTTGCTGATAAAAGGCACCCCTTGGAATAATAAGTGCATCATTGTCAACACCACTAAACTGCAGTCGTAAAGGAATGGTTTGTCCTCTCCGGATCCCATCCGGCACTTTTTCTTCGAAAAGCAGGTCTACTTCAAAAGCGCCACCTGTAATATCGCTGTAAATTTTTTGAATGGTCAGGTCAAATTTTTCTCCGTTGTAATCCAGTTGTGCAGGTTGACCGATATAGGTTCTGCTTACGTATCTTTCATCTACGCGTGCTTTGATCTTAAATCCGTCCAACACATCAATCTGTCCCAGGTTTTCACCAGATTGTTTCGATTCGCCAATTTCAGCATTGAAGGAGGATAACTGTCCGATAACGGGCGCAGTGATAATAAGATTCTCAAGATTGCTCTTAAGCATTTGCAGGTTATCCTCCATCCGGTCTATTGATTCTTTGATCTGGATCATTTGCGTTTCAGTGTAGATAGAGTCATGTTTCATGGCACGATAAGCAATATCGTATCTTTGGTTGGTGATATTATATTCTCTCTGTGCATCTTCAAATTCCTGTTCTGAAATATGACTTGATTCGTAAAGTTCTTTTTTGCGATGAAAATCTTTACTGGCAATGTCTTTTTCATAAGCAAGGTCTGCCATTTGTCTTTCCAGGGAAAACGTATTTCTTTCAAGAGATAAACGGGTATTTTGATAGTTATTCAAAACTTCCAGCAAATTATTTTCGCGGTACATGTAGTCCATTTCTATGGTAGCATTGCTCAACTTTAAAATGGGTTGCCCCCGTTCAACCTTTTCTCCATCCCGCACATAAATCTCTTCCACCCTTCCGCCAAATACGGCATCCAGATAAATGGTAACTTTGGGGTATACAATTCCATCTAAAGGGATAAATTCCTGAAAATTACCCTGCTCAACAGTAGCGATAGTAACATTTTCTTTTTCAATATACAATTTGCTGCTGTTATCACGAAATACAATTAAGTACAAAATAAAAGCAAACAGCGCAAGAATTGCTATTATCCCACTTATTTTTTTTAAAGTCCATCTTTTCTTTTCAATAATTCTGTCCATAACATACTAAATATTTTAAATATTGAGAGGTTGTATCTTCCTTAACTAATTTTGTGCCACTGATTATAACTAACACAAATATAATTACTTGAAGTTATTTTGCATGAAAACATGTGTTCGATTTCGTTCATCTGTGTATCAAACCTGTACATGAGAAATGATATACCAACAATGTTGATCCATGAAATTCCTTGCAATAATACAATAGTTTTCAGAAAAATGATTTTATGCAGAAATAGAATGGAATTTTTTATCTGGTAACAAATTGATTAAACCAAAGGGATAGATTTAGGTATTTGCTATTGTTATCAGCGTTTAGTAAACTTCTCACACACGATGGATTTATTTTACCTGTATGTAAAAATGCAATCATTTATTCCGTCTCTTATACAGAACTAATTTTCCAATAGTTGGATTATAAATGCTCATTATACGAAAAATAAACCTTAGTTTAAATGATACTATTTTATCATAAGCAAAAAAAATAAATCGCTTAATAAACAAAACAAGGCCATTTCACGTGTGTTTATTCAGTAAATTTACGGATATTTGTAATCGACAAAATGAATACATTTGTGTGTAATGTATATGCATGTATTGTAAAAACATGATTTAGAAAAAATTTTCTTGCATCGCGTGAGAATTTCGGAACAATATGTGTTGTGCATACAGAAATTTTTTATATAAAATAAATGCAAATAGTAAAGGAATTCCAGTTAACTGACAAGCAGGTAAATGAAAAAGGCCAGCTTATTTTATCCTTATCGCAGGGGTTGAACCAAAACCACCCGGAAAGGATAAAAGAAGAGATAATGAGGGGTTTGGAAAATATTTGCAGGCATTTTTCAGCACAGCGGGTTATCATTTTTACAATTAACGGGCTAAAAAATAAATTTTCCAGTACGTATGAATATCATACCCCGGCAATTCCAGCAGTAAGTAAATTTTTGCAGAATTTGAGTTTTGATGATTATGCTTTGTGGGGCAAGTTTGCAGCCCGGCGTAATTATTTTTATATTCATGATACTGATAACATACCCGACAGTTATCCATTGGATAAGCGTTTGTTTTCCCTGACCGGCAGCCGGTCTTTTCTTCAAATCCCAATAGTTTTCAAAGATTCGCTCAAAGGCTTTATTGCTATTTCGCATCAGGATAAAAGGTATCAATTTTCTTCACCGGATATTCAGTTTTTGAAAACAGCTACAGAATTACTCACTTTCATGCTTCTAAAAACCGAAGAAAGTCAATCTCCTTCCTTACTCAATCAGTTTGCTACTGATCCGCAAAAGCAAAATGAGGAAAGTAAAGCACTGGAAAAGGAACGTTTATCCGGCAGATTAAAAGAAAAAGAAAACCACGACCAACCCCCTTCCAAACCCCCATCAAGTGAGCCAGTTCCCGAAAAAAATAAGGGGATAAAAAGGGAAGCAGAGGATGTGAATAAAATATTTGAAAGCATTGATTATGGAGTAGCTATTTTCGACTTAAAAAAGGATGATTTTCAGTTTGTTAACACACGTTTTTCCCAATTATTCAATTTTGATCCCAATAAGTCTGAAAAAAGAGAAAGCATCTTTAAAGTTTTCAGAGACAGTGGTTACAATACAAAAGATTTTTTTTCCTACCATAATTACAAGATCAGCAAGGATTTTTCACTTACCTATAACGATAAGTACCTGACGGGTATTGTTAATCATGTTGCAAACAGTGAAAAGCTGGTGGTCAGTACACAAGATATTACGCCAGTAGCAGATTATGAAAAAGTGGAAAAAATTTTTAACAGACAACTGCGTATCCTTTCTGAAACCGCGATAGTGTTATTTTCTCAAAAACCTGATAACATATATAAGTTTATTGGCGAAACCGCTTATTTGCTTACCGGGAATGGTGTAGTGATCGTTAATGAATACAATAAACAGGAGGGTTTTTTACAAACCCGCTTTGTTAAAGGTATCGGTTTTTCGATGAATGCCATTACTAAACTTTTGGGGAAGCACCCACTCAATAAAAAGTATCCGCTGGATATGAAAAGTGAGCATTATAATCGTATTATCAGACATCAGTTGCAGGAGGTAGAGGGAGGAATACACGAGCTCTCTCTGGGAAGCATCTCTCAGCCCGTTGCCAGTAAAATTGAAAAGCATATCAATACGAATAAATATTTTGTGAGTGGTTTGTATGTAAATGATACACTTTACGGCAGCATTTCCTTCATGATGCGCTCAGATTCATTTGCCAATAGTTATATCATGGAAACATTTTCCCGGATGGTTTCTCATGCACTACATGCCGACAAAGTTGATCAGGAACTAAAGCACACATCTGCTTTGCTTACTGATGCAAGCAGGATTGCACGGATGGGGTATTGGCAGTACCATTTTTGTACCAAAACCCTGGTTATCAATAAACGTTTGTTTGCCGACCAAAACTCCAGTAAACGAGTAAAAGACATTAAAATTCCATTGGATGTATTCCTGAGAAAATATCTTAGTCCTGAAGATGCCGTCGTGGCAAGAGAAAAATTTGAAAATGCATCTAAAAATGCCCAAAATCTGCACTATACTTTTGATTTCGAATGGAAATTTTTAAGAAAAGACAAACAACCCGTTTATATTTTTTCTAAAGGTGTGGTGCAACAGGGTGGTTGGATCATGGGTATTGCCCAGGATATAAGTGAGATGAAAAAGGTGGAGTTGAATCTCTGGGAGAGTGAGTCTAAGTTTAAAAATCTTATCGATCAGTCTTTGGATTCTATTATTGTTATTCAGGATGATGGCAAAATTACGGAATGGAATCCACAAACAGAAAAAATTACATTGATACCTTCCAGAAACGTTTTAGACAAAAATGTTTGGGATGTAGAGATGGAACTCATCCACAAACCCGAATGGAAGGACAAACCAGCTCTGGAAGTGAAGGAAAAATTACGCAGACGATTTTTTCAGCTTTTTTCAATGAATCACAAAGCACGTTTTTTCACCACAGAAATCAGCATAAAAAACAGTATAGATGAAGTAAAAGAACTCAGTGTTACCAGTTTTGTTTTTAACGCAAACCAAAGAAAGTACTTGTGTCGCATATCAAAAGACATTACCTTACTCAAAAAAGCAAGAGAAAGAGAAAAACAAAAAGAGATCACCAAAGGTGCTGCCCAGGCAAAAGAATTGTTTCTCGACAACATGAGTCATGAAATGCGCACTCCTCTGGGTGGAATCATAGGCATGACTGAAATACTTATGCATTCGGGATTAAATGAACATCAGCACGATATGCTCAAAGTGGTAAAAGAATCATCGGATAGTTTGCTGGAACTTATCAGCAACATCCACGAAATGTCTACCATTGATGCGAATAAAATCGTTATACACGAGCGGGAGTTCGTGTTGAAGCATTTACTTGAAAAAATTGTATCAACTTTTCGTGCCGTTTCGACTCAAAAAAACATTAAGTTTAAAATGATCAATAATGCTCCATCTCATCTTGTTCTGGTTGGCGATGATTTCAGACTTCAGCAGGTACTTACCAACCTGGTAGGCAATGCACTTAAATTTACCCCCACGGGCGGAGAGGTAACCCTCGAAGCACATGTGCAAAAACACTCTGAACTTACCTCGCATCTTCGGTTGGTGGTAAAGGATACGGGCATAGGGATAACCGATGATAAAACCTCTATTCTTTTTGAAAAATTTACGCAGGCTGATAGTTCTTATACACGCCAGCACGATGGAGCCGGAATTGGACTTTACATCTCAAGGCAGATCATTGAGATGATGGGCGGTAAAATTGGCGTTACTTCCAAAATCAATAAAGGTTCCACCTTCTGGATCCAGATCAATCTTCCCACACGCAATTAGTGTTAACAAGAAAACTTGTTTATTTCACTTGCCATTATCTCAATGTGGCATTTTAAGAGAAAAACCTGTTAATGGTTACGGATGATTTTCACCATTTTTTGTGCTACATTCTCACCAAAAATGGGTGCAGGTGTCCCTATAGGTTTAAAATTCATAATCTGTTCTTCAAAATGGTGGCTATGATAATCCACCAGTATATTCCACCCGTTTTCAACGGTTTCAATCCATTCTGTTTCTGAGCGAAGGGTTATGCAGGGTTTTTCCAACAAATAGGCTTCTTTTTGTATACCACCCGAATCGGTTATAATTTTTTCCGATAAAAACTGCATTTTCAAAAAGTCAAGATAACCAAGTGGTTCCATAAGCGTAATATTATCAGGAATATTTACCCCCGTACTTTCAATGATCTTTCTTGTACGCGGATGAACCGGGAAAAGAACCTTATCCGACAGTTTTGCCATACCTTGAAAAATACTCCTCAAATTTTCAGGATTATCCACGTTGTAGGGTCGGTGAAGGGTAAGCAGATAAAATTTACCGGCAACATTAAATTGTTCATCCACGCGCGATAGTTCCTTTGCTCGCTCAATGTTTTCTTTCACAGCATCTGCCATGATATCACCACTTAAAAATGACTTGTCTGACAGGCCTTCCTTTTCCAGATTTTTCATAGCAATACCCGTTGGTGCCAGTAATAGATCAGAGATATGGTCGGTAGCTACACGGTTGATCTCTTCGGGCATTGTACGGTTAAAACTTCTGAGACCTGCTTCAATATGTATGGTTTTGATACCCAGTTTTATCCCCGCCAGGCTCCCGGCAAGTGTTGAGTTTGTATCTCCGAATACGACAACCAGATCCGGGATTTCTTTCATTAATACTTCCTCGATGGCAGATAACATTTTCCCTGTTTGCGAACCCTGGGTACCTGAACCAATATTTAAATTATAATCGGGTGGGGGTATTTCCAGGTCACGAAAGAGTAGGTCTGACATCCGCTCATCGTAATGTTGCCCTGTATGGATAATTTTTTCATCACCAATTTTTCTGATTTTTCTCGAAAAGGGTCCTAATTTGATAAATTGTGGTCTTGCGCCAACAATAGAAATAACTTTCATCTGTTCATAATTTGATTAAATCGGTCAGATGGAGCTCGCCAAAATACTGTTTTGTATTTTTGCCATATCACGACTTA
>CAZPVB010000024.1:0-29557 GCA_964589855.1 uncultured Bacteroidales bacterium | reverse complement strand
TAGTTCTGTAGTCTGTTGCCATAATTCACATAGTCAACTATCGTAATGATCCCTACTTTTTTCATTGCTTTTGCTTTTTTTAGTATCGCCTTGTTAACCTAATCGTTATTCAATAGCTTTCAACAATTCAACATCTCAACCCCTCTGAACTTTCTCAACCTCGTTTCAACTTTTCTCAATCATTTTCACACATTTTCCTCCTGCAACAGCGCAGGAATGGTTTTGAGGATGATCATCACATCACCCCAGAAAGTATAGTTGTTGGCATAATCAATGTCGAGTTGTTTGCGTTCGTCGGCAGATAGTTTTTTACCTTTTCCCCGTGTGGTTACCTGCCACAATCCGGTAAGTCCGGCGGGTGCCAGGAAGCGTTGGCTCCATTCGTTGTTGGTAAGCAATTCTGCCTCGTAAAGGGGTAGGGGGCGGTTGCCCACCACCGACATATCGCCTTTGAGGATGTTGAAGAGTTGGGGCAACTCATCGATACTTGTATTGCGGATGAATTTGCCCACTTTGGTGATGCGCGGGTCGTTGGCCATTTTGAAGAAGGCGTTTTCTTCCTTGCTTTTTTTCTGCTCCAGGAATTCGGCCTCTGGCATGAAATCGTCTTCATTCATGAGCATTACATCATCTTCACCTTTATCATTTTTCAGTGCCTGCATCTGTTCCATCTCCTTGTCCATGATTTTTCCGCCGCCATATTGATTTTGCTTCATCAGCGCATCCACCCTTTTGTCGGCATCCATGTACATAGAGCGGAATTTGTAGAAGGGGAATATGCGGTATGCGGTACCCACTCTTTTGGCAGCATAAAACACCTTTCCCTTCGATTCTAAACGTATGGCAATGACAATCAGGATAAAAAGAGGTGATAACACAATGATACCCATCAGCGAAAGGATGATATCCATCGCTCTTTTCCACAATGGAATCCCTTTCCACTGATAATTGCCAGGGTGAACATACTTTGGTTTGTTTTTCTGGTTTTGGGCAAATTCTGCCCTTTTTTGCAGGTCGGCAAAGCGAAAACCGGGGTTGAAAATATCTTCAACGCCTTCTTTTACAAGTGTTTTGTATGGTTTTGCATCATCACTGATCAGGAAAAGGCTTGTTTTTCCGGGAATGTTTGCCCTTATCAGTCTTATTTGCTCTGTTTCCGACTGCGATGCTCCGTTGGTCTGGAAGATCACAGCATCCGTTTTTTTCTGCTCCTGCAATTTATCTATGATGCTGGTTGCTGATTTTTTTTTGATGACAGTGGTCTCAGCAGATTCATCCTTTACTTTTTGAATGACCTCCTGGTCGTCAGATATTAATAAATACTTCATCCTTATTGATTTAAAATGAATGAAAATGAAATCAGATTGAGAAAGACATCTGCTTATATTTAAAAGGTTGATTGCAGATGCCTGAGATTACTATAATGCCTGCTTTCAGGCAGATCTGCGTGCCAGCACGTTTTCAATTCGTACGAGCAATTCAGAAGGATTGAAGGGTTTGATGAGGTAGTCTTCAGCACCCAGTTTGAGCAGTTCAATTTTTTCCATGCTTTTATCGATGCTGGAGAGCACGATAACAGGAATGTCTTTGTAAAGACCACTGGATTTTAATTGGGTTACAAAAGATTTGCCATCCACATCGGGCATCATCAGGTCGGTAACGATCAGGTCGGGTTCGAATCCGTCATTAAGTACTTCCAGGGCATTGGCGCCATTAAAAGCATCGCGGATCTCGAATTCTTTTTCAAGCATTACTTTGAGTAATGTTCTGAATTCATTTTTGTCATCTACAAGCAGAATCTTTGCTTTCATAAGAGGATTTTTTTTCGTTTATGGAAATTATTGTTCTAAACATGCGAGAACCAGGTTGCTCAGAAAGCAACCTGGTAAGGAATAATCGGGTTATATGTGGTATTTAAATTAATCTTCGGGTTCATAAAACAGTAGTGCGTTATTTTTATATCCGGGTTCATCAGTGTACCAGTCGGGGTAAGATGTGCCCTGGCTGCTTGCCCACAATTGAAACATATTGTACGCTTGCGTAATGTCATTTTTTTCCTGTGGGTAGATGAATTTTTCGGGAATGTTGAGTGCCCATGGCAGCAATTCATCCGCCACATAATATTTTTGTTGCTCAGGATCTGATTTGTCTTGTCTTGTGGAAAACAGATCCGTATCGGCAAGGTCGGTGGGAGGATGCATGGGCAGATGCACCTCTTTTCCCCTGTTTTGATTTACGATGATAAAGGGGTTGTAAGGCGCTGCATCTAATTGTTCAGCCGGCAAAGGGTTTTCAAAGGTGATACTGATGCGCATGGTATCGGGCGTTACAAAAGGTTGTCCGGTAGTGGTATTGATACCTGATCCTCCGCCGGGATGTGGCATTACATCAAAGGCATTATCAAAAGCGATGATGGTTGCCAGTGATTGATTGGCTTCTGTTCCGTTGTTGTTAAAGGTAATATAGTCGTCCGTTATTCTGGTACCGGTTATTTCGAGTATATTTTCAGGGTTGGTGTTGAGTGAAAAGCCAAAACCGTTTTTGTAGGAAGCGCCAATGGCTCTCAATACCAGGGAAACTTCCATTTCTGTTATCTCGTTGCGGGGGTTGGCAATATGTTTAAAATTGTAATCAATTACCATATCATTGAAATCATAATCTCCTTTTCCAGGCCACAGGTCTTCAAAAACGAGGGAACCAAACGATCCTTCTGAGGGGTATTGATAATCAAAGGATCTGTCGGGGTCTTCGGGGTAATCATCAAAAACATCCGAAACGCCATCATCATCTGTGTCTTCGGGTGAATCAATGGGCTGGTAAATGTCTTTCTGAACAGCGGTAAAGGGGGTAACGGTAGAATAAAAGACGGCATCATTAAAATCTTCATCGCTCCTTTCATCGCGTCTAACATCTTCAAAGCCAATGATCATGAGTTCTCTGGGTTCGTCGTAGAGCAACACATTGTGTTTTTGCAGATCAGGATCATCTTCTATGTTGAGGTGTGAATTGGAAAAGTGGGTATAATATCCGTAATCAACCGACCCGTTTTTGTATGCATTGGCAATGAGAAACCACCCTATCGTTACTCCATCGGGAAAAACCGGGTCGAACAGTTTGGTTTCGGGATCGAGATACATGAGCTGAACCTTGTCGCCGGTCATCAGGTTTCCGCCCGATCCGTAGTAAGAAGCATTGGGGAAAATGATGGTCATATCCTCGATATCTTCTTTGCTGGCCGGTGGATTTCCGGTAGGATAGGTGTAATAACCCAGGGCGTTTTTATATCCTGCTCCTTCATGGACAAAAGTAACCCACACTTCGGCATCCTCAATCAAAACCAGATTGGTTTCAGCAGCATTTGACAGATACTGGGGGTGTGTTGCCGGCAGTTCTGATCCTTCCGGTAAGGATGCGTTAATGTCTTCCAGCAGTTCCTGGCTTACCTGATCCGGTTCATCCAAATAATAGGGATAACCGCTGTAATATGCCCATTCGCCCAATACGTAATATTCGTCTACCTGTTGGGGTAGTGCCAAAGATTTGGGCGTTGGTACATTTTGCACCTGGTTGTTGCGTTCTTCCATTGTTGCTCCCGGATATACATCAAGAATCTCCTGGTTGAGCGCTACGGTGGTGAGGGTAGGGAATCCGGTGTGTTTCACCAGTACATACAAGCTGTCGAAACGACTGGCAGGGTTGATAGTGGTATGGATGATTCCTGATGGATCGCTTATGCCTTTAAAAATAAGGTCTTTGTTTGCATCTTCGCGTACTATGCCCATTTCGTTGAGGGGATCTGCTGTATAAAGCTCTGCATAAACGCCTTCACTGCTTTCGTTTTGCGGATTGTGCAGGTGTATATTTACCTCGTACTGTTTTACGGTGGCAAAATCAAATCCTTCATACACTCCGGTATCATCCTGAAGGTCTGTGTTTTCAATATGCTCCTGCAGGCATGAAGAAAAACCAATGAGAAAAAAAAGCGATAATAGTTGGGGTATTTTTATTTTTTTCATTTTTTTTGATTTTATGTTTACTTATTCATGAACTGCCGTTTCATGAAGTGTGCCGTAGTTGTTATAAAATTGTAATTCAATAAGTTAATTCCTTCGGTTAATGTTTTTCCAGGTTTGTTTTCTTCGTTTTCGAATACTTTTCTTCTTCGGTAATGATGATGTTGATTCATTGGGTATTTTGGATAGATTCATCGAGCTTTGCATGTAAAGGTTTATCCCGGAATGTGTATCTGGTGTTTTTTTATTCGTCTGAACAGTGCATTCCAGTCGAGATTGAGCAATTTGGCGGCTTCTGATTTGTTGTAGTCTGTTTTTTGAAGTGCCTGGATGATGGTGTTTTTTTCAATTTGCTCCAGATTGAAAGTTTGCCGGGTGTGGTTTTCATTTGTAGGTACCCAATTCTTTTGTGATGTGTTGATGGCAAAATGTGCGGGTTTTAGTTCATGATCTCTGCAGAGAATGATGGCTCTCTCAATCAGGTTTTTCAGTTCTCTGATGTTTCCCGGAAAATTATATTCATTGAGCATTTTTAAAGAATCCTGGTTTAAGTAAAGGTCTCTTTTGCCCATTTTTTCACCGAGTGTTTTCACAAAATACTGTGTTAGTATCCCGATGTCTTCTCTTCTTTCCCTTAAAGGTGGAAGAGTGATGATGAATGTACCCAGTCGGTGAAAAAGATCGAGTCGGAATGTTTTCCCGTCAGAGAGCTCTTCTATGGATTTGTTGGTAGCCGCAATAAACCTGATGTCAAATTTTTTTGGTTTTTGTGTTCCGATTTTCACGAAAGTTCTGTCTTCGATTACTCTGAGGAGTTTAACCTGTAGTTGCATATCCATGTCGCCGATTTCATCGAAAAAGAGCGATCCGCCGTGCGCGGTTTCAAACCACCCTGCTTTATCCTGGTTGGCACCGGTAAAGCTTCCTTTTTTGTATCCAAAAAATTCGCTTTCGAAGAGCGATTCGGGCACTGCCGACATGTTTACTGCCCCGAAGAATTCGTTTTTTCTACTGCTGATGTTGTGTATTCCTCTTGCAACCAGTTCTTTTCCTGTTCCGCTTTCGCCAATGATCAAAACAGAGGTGTCGGGCGTTTGTGCCACCATCTCCATTTGTTCCATTACTTCTTTGATCATTTTGTTTTCACCGATGATGGTATTTCCCAGTTGTTCATCCAGTTTTTTGTTCAGATACTTGTTTTTGTTATGAGTTTTCTGAAGTTGCTCTTTGATGCTGGCATATTTTTTTGTCCTCTCTATTGCCATCCAGATATTTTGTGGCGACAATGGTTTTTGAAGAAAATCCGTTACGCCCAGTCGCATGGCTTCTATTACGGTATCCATATTTGCATCGGAGCTGATCATGATCATTTCGGTGTGGTGACTTTTTTCTTTAATGGCATGAAGCAATTCAATACCATTCATTTCGGGCAGTCTGAAATCGCAAACAGCAATATCGATATTTTGTCGTGACATCGTCTTCAGGGCTTCTGATGGGGAAGCGGCAACAAAAACACTGAGTTTCTGCCCGAGCACCGAATGCAAAAGGTTTCGGATCACCGGGTCATCATCAATGATCAATACATTAACATTTTGTTGGTTCATGCGCTGGCCGTTTGTGGTTCTTTTACCGGTAATGAAATGGTGATGGTGGTCCCCTCACCGGGTGTACTTTCTGCTATGAGTTTTCCATGGTTCTTCTTTACAAAATCTTTTACCAGGATAATGCCCAGTCCGGTACCTTTTTCGTTGTTAGTACCCATGGTAGAAACCACATCGCCGGTTTCAAAGAGTTTTTTTCGTACTTCTTCTTTGATGCCTATGCCATTGTCTTTTACAGTTATATCCACTGTATCATCGCTGGTTTTGATGGCGCTTACCACAATTTTTCCTCCGGGATTGGTAAATTTAATGGCATTGTTGATAAGATTTCTTAAAACGGTGTGTATGCTCACCTCATCAAACCATCCATTCAGTTTCTTATCCATCTCGGCGGTAAGTTCAATTTCTTTTTGAGATGCATTGGCATGGAGCAGCAAGAAACACTCTGATACAATATTGTAAATATTATTTGCAGCAGGGAAAAACTGATTATTTTCGCCCTGGAATTTGGTCCACTCCAGCAAGTTTTCAATCAGTGATTTTGTTTCTTTGGTAGATACTTCCAGGTCTTTCATCACGGATGCAAACTGGCTGCTTTGAGTATCGAACATGCCGTTGTTGATCATATCGAAGGTGAAAATGATAGAATTGAGCGGTGATTTTATATCGTGCGCAATAATGGAGTAAAGTTTGTCGCGTGTATTGTTCATTTCAATAATTTTATTTTTTGCTTTTGCCAGATCAACATGGTTTTTGATCCTCACCAGCAGTTCTTCGCGGTTAAAAGGTTTTGTAATGTAGTCTACCCCCCCGGCTTTAAATCCTTCCACAATGTCTTCGGTTTGGTTTTTGGCCGTTAGAAATATAACTGGTATGTCAGCAGTTTTGGGGTTTTCTTTTAAAATTCTGCAGGTTTCCAGACCATCCATTTCGGGCATCATAATGTCGAGCAAAATCAAATCAGTATGAATTTTCTCTAATAATTCAAGGGTCTTTTCACCGCTAGTAGCCAAGGCCAGGTTGTAGTTTTTGTCTTTAAGAAAGCTGCTTACCACTCTCAGATTTTGATGGTTGTCGTCAACAATCAGAATTGTGATCTTTTTGTCCATTATCTATTTTTTTAAGTTGGTTAAAATATTTACAAAAGAGGGGAATTCTTCCAGGGTTGCTTTAATTTTATCAAGGTCGAGCAATTCAACCTCTTCGATCAGTTTTTGAGCATATTTTTCTAAGAAATCCAGTTGATAACGTTGGGCAAATGTTTTGATATCACCAGCAAACTCTTCAATACTAAAAAGAATGAGCGTGTCGTTGATTTCTTCCCATTTGGGTAAAAGTGAAGCGTTGACTTCCTGAATGGCTTTTTCCAGATCACCAGGTTTTATTTGTATGCTACTGGGATCAAATTTTGCCGGTTTTTCAGTTTTTTTTGTTTGCTCATCTGCAATTTGGTGTTTAAGATGTTTACTTATTTCAGCAAACAGATCGTTTCGCCTCACGGGTTTGAAAAGCACCCCTGCAAACAAACCTGAATTGTCTATTTTGTCGGAACTAAAAACCGATGCTGTAAAGGCAACAATGGGTATATGTTTTTTATCGGGTTTGTTTTTGATCATTTTTGCCAGTTCATATCCATCTATTCCGGGCATTCGCATATCGAGCAGAATAAGGTCAGGTGAGCTTTGGTTGATTACTTGCAGTCCCATCTCACCGTTGTCAGCAGTAGATATCAGAAGGTTTGAACCAGAGAGCAGGTTTTCTACCGATTCAATATTGGTTCTTACATCATCCACTATAAGGATTGTTGCAGGATCAAAAACGATGTTTTCGATTTCAGGTATCTGGTCGTTTCTTTGCCTGAGCATGTTCATGTTTTTTTCTACCTCAGGAATTCGTATGATAAAGTTAGATCCATGTCCAACGGTGCTTTCAACATGAATTTGTCCTTTCATTTTCTCCACCAATCTTTTGGTAATGGTAAGTCCCAGACCTGTTCCACCAAACTGTCGGTTTGTTTTGCCAGACTGTTGTCTGAAAACTTCAAATATCTTCTCCTGGTCATCTTCCGGAATACCAATGCCGGTGTCTGTGATCGTAATTTTTAAATCTCCCAGGCTTTTATTGCCGGCAAGGTATTCTGTTTTGATGGTGATGTGTCCTTTGTGGGTGAATTTAATAGCATTTCCCACCATATTAAACAGGATCTGTTTGATCCTTATTTCATCAATTTTAATAGCAGGAGGAAAGTTTTTGTCAATGATAATGTTGATTTCCAGTCCTTTGCTGTCGGCTTTGTTTTGGAAAAGCATTTTTATTTCCTGCAAAATATTGGGGAAATCAACGGGTGATGGCGACAGTTCGAGTTTTCCTGCTTCAATTTTAGAGAGGTCGAGAATATCGTTGATCAGTGAAAGCAGCAGGTTTCCGCTGCTGAGCACTGATTTTACCATTTTTTTCAGGTTTTCGGCTTCGAGTTTGTGATACAGTGCTTCGCTGAATCCCAGTATGGCATTCATGGGTGTACGGATTTCGTGGCTCATGTTGGCCAGAAATTCTGATTTGGCTTTGTTGGCGGCTTCTGCCTGTTCTTTTGCTTCCCTGATTTTTTTGTCGGAAGCAATTCTTTCCCTCACATTTACCAGCATTTGTGCAAAAATCAGCAGCATTGTGATCTCTTTGAGGCTGTACTGATGATGTTTTTTCACAGAATCGAAGCCCACAAAACCCACCAATACTCCTTTGCTGATCATGGGCAGGGTGATGATGCTCTTTACGCCCTGGGGTTCCAGAATGGATTTCACGCCATAAGGGCCATCGTCGGGCAGTGAAGAAACATCCTGAATATAGAGCGATTCACCTTTTTTATGTTTGGATACCCATTGAGGGATGTAGGCCAATGGGACATCCTGGAGGTTTTCGATCTCGGCTGTTATGCCTTCCTCGCACCATTCATAGGTATTGGATGTAGTATTTTTATCAAAATCATAATCGAAAATATATGCCCTGTCGGCCCCTACAAATTGTGCCAGGTCGCGCAAAGAATAGTTAATGGCATCCTGCACCTTCTCCAGTTCTATGTTGATGTATGTAGAGGAGATACTGATGATGATATCCTGCATGTTGATCTGCTGGCGGATGGTTTCTTCCTGATTTTTTTTCTCTGAAATATCATTGATCACACCGTCGATACGCACGGGCACTCCTTTTTCATTGGTGATCAAATGCAGATCGTTGCTCACCCATTTTACTTTTCCTTCTGCAGTTATGATCTTGTATTCCAGTTTGCTTCCTTCGTTGTGAGGCAGCATGTCGATCGCCTGTTTAAAATACCCTTCGTAATGGGAGTGTAGCATATCGACCAGCAGGTCTTTCCCGGTTATAAATTCCTCCGGTTTATATCCGGTTACCTCAAAAACAGAAGGGCTGATAAAAAGCATTTCCATTTTTGGCCAGGATGCCGACCATACCACATCTTTCATGTTGTTCAGGATGCTGGTCAGTTGTTTTTCTTTGCCTATGATTTCGGCTTCAAACCTCTTTTTTTCAGTAATATCAGAAGCCACGCCTGTATGCCTGGTTATTTTGCCCTTTTGGTCTCTGATGGGAAAGTGGCGCGCATACACCCATTTAATTTTGTTGTCGGGGGTTTGGATCCGGTATTCGATGTCAAATTCCTTTGATAACTGATATTTTTTAAAAGCCTGCCATACCCTTTTTTTATCGGGTTGGTAAATACTATCTAAAAATGCCTGAGGATTTTCATACAGACTTTCGGTTTTTTGTTCCCACACCTTTTCGTATGCCGGGTTTATGTAAAGAATTTTGTCGTTTTCTTTGTTTCTGAGCCATACCACTTCATTCATGTTTTCGGTGATCTGGCGTAGTTTGTTTTCACTTTCTTCCAGATCCTGCTTTGCTTTTATGCGGTCTGAAATGTCTCTTGACTGTCCAATCACAAATCCTTCGCCTTTAATTTTAATATATTTGGCAGTTGTTTCCAAAGGGATGGTTTCGCCGGTTTCCCGGTTTATTTTGTCTCTTTCAAAGGATATAAAATCAGTCTTTTTCAATTCGGTGATTCTTTTTTTCCATTTCTTCTCATCAGGATAAGCCTCATCATAATCCCACAAGAAAATGTCCTTTCCAGGTTTTACCTCAACCCCCAGGAGCAACGTTGCTTTTTGATTGCAGTAGATAAGTTTACCTTTTTCCGTTAATATCTGCACCGCATCTGAAGTATGATCGATCAAAGTTTTAAAGATACTCAGTTGTTCTTCCATGGCTTTTTGCCCGGTTATGTCCAGGCTAATGCCCACCAATCCCTCAATCTCACCCTGGTGGTTCAGCAGTGGTATTTTGGATATAAGTGCCCACTGATTTTCGCCAATGGACGTTATTTTATTGATAATACTTTTTTTCTCTTTTACCACCTGCATATCTTCTTTTTCAGCACTTTGGGCATATTCAGGTGGCAGTAGCTGGTAATCGGTTTTTCCAATAATCTCGGTTTCGCTTTTAGCGCCCAGGTGCTTTACTTCCTGTTTGTTGGCAAGTGTTTTCCTGAGTTTTTTATCTTTCGAATAAATATTAACCGGCAAATTATCAATGATGGTGCGCAAAAGTTTTCTTTCATTGAGCAGTCTGTTTTCAATTTCCTTTCTTTTCTGGTTTTCAACTGCCTGTAAAAGGATTCGGCCCATATGACTGCCAATCGCTTTCAATTCATTTTTCAGTAATATATCCAGTGGATTTGTTTTCCCGAGTATCAAAAAACCATAATGGGCAATTTTGTAAGCATACATGAAATTTCCTTTTTCCTGTTTTTCATACAAACCAAAATCGTCTTTTTGGGCAGCGGCGGAAATGTCATTTTTAAGGGATCTCCAGTATTCATTTCTTTGAAAAGCAAAAGGGAGAATAAGTTGCTCGTTCAATTCAGAATCGGAATTTTTCAGAACACCTACCATAAAGCAGTTTAGTTTTCGCAGAAAAACCGGCAGGCACTCCCTGAGTATATCATCTTCAGGAGCATTGGTTTTAATGCTGAAAACCAGTTCCAGCAATATTTCCGTTTTTATGTTGCACTTTTCTGTTTCCATGTTGCTATTGCGATTGTTTTGTTATAAATTTCCAGGAAAGAACTGCCATTGTTGGCTATTTCGCCAATGGTCAATGCTCCGTAAACAGGTATATCCTGATGTTTTACAATATCAATTTCCTTCTGAAAGTCGTCGGTCATAAACAATACCCTCGAGATGCAATCGATCATAAAAATATTTTTAAAATCTTTTCCATTATTGATAGCGCCCTCTTTGGCTTTTTTTGCTGCCTTCAGGAGAGATTCCATGTTTCCATGCATGACGTAGATGTATTCTCCCTGGTTGATCCGGTCTACAATGTGCAGTTTTTTTTCTTCGGTTTTTATGGGGTCTCTGATGATCAATTCGTCATCGAGTTTGATCAGTCCCAGAGGGTATGATTTGGCCAGATTAAAAAAGTCATCTTCTTCGAGGATGTTGCCCGAGTGCTTCTCAACAATTTTTTTGTAGATGTCGAAAGCGGGTTCCCAGTTGATGCTTTTTATCTGATTATCCCATGCATCGGTTACTTTAAGAGGTTCGCTGATGGGCAACCATCCGTGTGCCGCATCCAGAGAAACAGGATGATCGGTTAATGCGATGACGCAGGCATTTTGATGTATGCCCTGGTTGTCAATAATACAATCGGTTGGTTGAAAACTCAAAGAACCTGCACCCCCGCCCAGGTAGGTAACCGTTAATCCGAAGTAGTTGTAAAGGTTTTCAATGATCTCGGTTTTCTGACTTGCCAGCACATCGGTAAAAACAAACAGGTGCTTCCCTGTATTTCCGGCAAAATGTTCATCCAGGTATTCCAGATAATCATCTTTTTGATTGCTGCAGTCGATAAGCAGGGATTTGATCAAAAATGGTAGAGGAACCAATAAAATCCCTTCTGCCATTCGTTTCCCATCCACAATCAATTCGGGAAAAACGCCCCCGATGATGGGTTTAATAAACTGTTTCAGCACAGGGTTTACATCACTTTTTTTGATTTGAGTTTTATCGGCTATCATGATCAGTGCCGAGCGAACCGAACTGTCGTTGTTCAACTGGTCGAGATTCCGGGCAAGTTGCTGAATGTTCTTACTGTAAATACCCACTTTTATATAATTTATTTATTATCAGACTGCTATATTGGGTTACGCATGCGGAAAAGGTTTGATCTGTTATTATTGGTTCTGTTCCCAAAAAACAGGAGAATAATGCTTTTCAAACTTTTGGAATTTTTTATCCGAAAACTTCATTTTTTTTTCAAAAACCTCCTGCAAATGGAAGTTCCTATGCACATGCGGATTAAAAATCGATGCAATGTACAATCTTTGGTAAGTAAAAACATCAGTGTTTTTATGTAAAAAACACCTGATTTTTTAATTTCTTTTTCAAAGGGATCGTATGTATTCAGGCAACATGGGATGGTAATGTGATTTTCCGGTAATTTTTTAAGTTGCCAAAACGGAAAACAGCGCAATTGGAGTTGCAGCAGGGGATTCAATTTGTGATTTGGATAACCGTTTTAATAGGATTTTTAAAACTGTTAAAGTTTTGAAGTATAGCTGCTTGTATTTGTTTTGAGGAAAGAAGTAAAGACTGAATAACTGCGGGAAACTTTTCCTGTTGCTGATTTTTCAAAATTTAAAAGCCAATTTTTTTGAGGATACCTTTGAGCACATTAGCAGAATGAACAAACTGTTCTATTTCTTTTTCGTTCAGTTCAATTTTCAAAAACTTATCAACACCCTTTCTGGTAACATGCGAGGGAATGCTGATGCAAACATCGCTGACCCCATAAAAATTGCTGACCAGGGTAGAAACAGGTAAAATGGAGTTTTCATTTCGCAGGATGGAACGGCTTATTTTTTGAATGGACAATGCAATAGAGTAGTTGGTGGCACCTTTCGCTTCAATGATTTGCTTTCCGGCATTTTTCACGCTGTGAAAGATCTTCTCCAGGTCATGTTGAATGTTGTTCAATCCGGCATATTCTCTTCCGTACTTTTCAATAGGCATTCCCCCGATCTGTGCATTGCTCCATACGGGCAGTTCGGTATCGCCATGTTCACCTATGATGTATGCATGTACATTGGCGGAGTCTACTTTGTAATAATCGCTGATGGTGTATTTCAACCGGGCAGTGTCGAGCACGGTACCCGATCCGATGATTTGTCCGGCGGGCAAACCAGAAATTTTTAAACTGACGTATGTAAGGATATCCACAGGATTTGTAACCACAATATACACTGCATAAGGTGCAAAGCGGGTAATTTGAGGGATAATAGACTTGAATATATCCACATTGTTTTGTGCCAGATCGGTTCTGCTCTGACCGGGTTTGCGGTTTGCGCCGGCGGTAATCACCACAATATCGGAATCTTCGCAATCCTGAAATTCGCCATAACGGATGGTAATGGGAGAAAGGAAACTGAGTCCATGGTTCAGATCCATGACAATTCCTCTGGCAAGTTTATGGTTTTTATCTATCAGCACTACTTCCCGTGCCAATCCTCCGATCATAAGTGTGTATGCGTAGGTGCTTCCTACATTTCCTGCACCGATGATAGATATCTTGGGTTTTAAATGACTCATGGTTGCTTTGTTTTTTTAAGCGGTGTGTGAATTCGCATTGCCTTACAAGGTTATTAAAAACATACAGCAGATAACTTTTTGCCGCACACAAACAAAAAAACAGCAATGTATACTAAACCATGCTGTTCTTTTATGAATGCTATTCGAATGTAAAAATACGAAAAGTTGCTGAAAAACCACTGTCAGATACACAAATATATCAGATGTTTTTGTGTAAATAATGGTAGCAGGAAAACGCCAGTTGTCAGAAGATAACAATCCTGGCAGTTAATATATCTTGTGTAAGAAGTTGAAGATTGTATATGCCGGGGGGTATTCCGCGGGTATCCACTTCCTGATTGTTGAGCACACCACTCAAAATGATTCTACCATTCATGTCTGTCAATCTGTATGGCATGCTTTCCTCTTTGCCAAAATCACCTTTGATGGTAATGATATTTTGAGCAGGATTGGGATAAACGAACCAGGATGGGCCGCCAGGGTCAGTAATTACAGATGTATCATCGTCGCCCGGATCGAAATAAGATTCAAAAACGGGCAGATCTCCCGAATAGTCTACCACATAATAATTCCCAACACTGTCATTGAGTTCGAGAATGCTGTTTTTAAGTTTAAAATTCGGTCCTTCATAAACCGCCCATTCTGCATCAAGATCAACTTCTGCATCATTCACCCAAAATCTCGCCTTGTTTCCATAACCCGCACCCTGAGGCCACTCAGGCTGAACGAAAGGAGGTGACCGGTGAATGACAAGCGCATCGGAAGGTCCGTATCCCCAATCGTAAATGGGTTCGGAAAATGTTCCTTCTTCCTGGTAGTGCACCTCCAGGGTATCACCATAAAAGCTGGTGTAGGTGAAACGGTCATTTTCAAGGTCTTTGGTGATGGATGTATGATCTTTAACGGCATTACGAAACTGGATGAAACCAGAGAATTCAGATTTCTCAAAAACTTCCAGAACAATACCTGTAAGATTGCCATCGGGAGCGGTGTCTTTGGTGAGCATAAAGTCGCCTTCATCGTTGAAGGGTTGTGCTTCATCCAGGTTAAGATACCGGACTGCGATGTATACTTTCTCCAGTTCAACGATCCGTATATCGTCAACCGGCAATGAAGAAAGTTCACCATGGTTTGAAACAGTTAATACAGTTTGATTTTCGGGTGCTTGTCCTTCCTGGAAGCTTATGGGGTTGTTTTTGTCGGTATCGTTGGGAAATCGCTGATAAAAATCACTGTTCCAAAGGTTTCTCCATTGCGAGAAAATACTTTGTACTTCATTGTAAATAGTATTGTGGTTTACCGGCTTTTTGGTCATGTGCACCAAAATATTTTTGTGGTGTGCAAATTGTTCGTAAGGTTTTTTAAAGAGTTGGGTTTTTTTGTATCCGCCCCATTCCAATCCGCCTGCGGCATATTGGGCATCTTTCTGGTTTCCAGGTTCTACGCGGGCGGCGAGTTTCCAGCTCACGATCTGCCAGTCGCCACCACCCCATCCCCCAAAGGGAGTGTAGGCAGCACCCAAAGAATAGTTTTTGCTCAGGTATAAGGTTTGTTTGATCAGCGAAGGATTTTCGTAGAGATATCCGGGCTTGCTGTTGTGATACATGGCGGGCAGGGTAAGCTCCTTTTTGGCCAGCTGCACGGCAATGGAGGGAGGGCGGTAAGTACTTGTTGCGGCATGAACCGTATGCAACGATTTGGCAGCATTGAAATAATCTTTGTTCATATCTTTTGGAGCATCTCCAAACCAAAGCCAGGAAAAAATATCTGTTTCGGTATTCATGCTTTTTACAGCACTGCCTCCTCTCATTTCAGGGCCGCCGTTGATACCCTGCTGATAATGCAGCGCCAGTTCACCGGCATAGTAATCGAGTACAGCATGAGCCGCATTTTTCACCTCATCATCATGGGCAAAGTCATAAATGAGTAACCACCCAATGATGTTGAAAGCACCGTAAGTTGATGAGTTCCATTCAGCAACACCGGTTTGGTAGATGGTTTTGGTTGTATTCATGATCCAGTGCTTCATGCTGTCGAGCATGGCTGGTGCCTGCGGGAAAATTTCTGTATATCCGCTGTCAACAGCAAGCTGTGCATAAAGGTATCCCGGTAAACGCGACATGCCAATATGATTTTCTGTACCTTCCCCTGTAAAGGCATTGTAGCTATCGGTTCTGTTAAACACCATGCCCAGATAATCCTGCAAATGACCGCCATTTGTGTTCTTCCGGAAATTCTTCTCAAAAGGATATTGGTAGATAAGCCTTGGCAAGCCCACAAAGTTGAAATGAAAAGCAGGGCATTGGTGCATTTCATTGTCAAACGTATTCTTCACTTTTTCGGTCTCCGTTCCGTCAAGTGCAGAGGCACCGTCTTTTTCGAAATGGGCAATCATCCAGGGATAAACATATTTTCCGTAGTCTGACAAGCTACCCGAACCACTGCAACCACCGAAACCGGAAGGGCGGTATTCGTTATCATTATCAATCCATCCATAATCGTACACTACCCCGGTAATGAAGTCTGCACGGGTTTTAAATTCATCTTCGTATTGGGCGAAAAGCAGAGCAGGGGTGCATATTATCAGCAAGATGACCAGTTTTTTCATGAGTATTTCTTTATTTCGAGAAAAGTTTGTTTTTGTCTATAATGGGAATATTCCAGGTATTTTTAAATTTAAAGGATGATCACTTTTGCCGAGTTGTGATCCTGGGGTGTGAAGGATATATGTTTTTCCACATTGCCTGTTCTCACCAGGTAATCACCGTAAAATGCATGAAAGATTACCTTTCCGTTTTCATCACTGGGTTTGGTCTCGCGGGTAGTCCAATCATCTCTGATGAGTTTATATAATGTGTCATACATAAAAGTTTTGTTCCCTTCACCATCAAAGAAAGGATTGCCCCAGTAAGTTAAATGTTGTACCGCAGGATGTCCGAAAGCAACCGTGTAAAAATCAGTAAGGTATTGTTTGAGCATTTGGTCTTTTTCTTCCTGGCTCAGGTGGTCTGTATTTACAGGACAATCATTCATTCGTGCCCAGAACTCGGTAATGTGCAGGGGCAATCCAGTTTTAGCCAATTCATCGTAGGCCTTTACAATTTCATCGGGTTCATACCAGGTTCCCACATGCGACTGGCATCCAACAGCATCAGGCAGGTTTTCCCGTTCCCTGAGCGCTTCAATCAGCTGGAGGTATCTTTGCCTTTGAGGGGCCACGGGTTGCAAATCGTTAAAATCTTTGATCAATCCGTAATCGTTGATAATCCTAAGTGGTTTGGGGTTGGTTTCTTTCACCCATTGCAGGGAACGGGCAACATAGTCGGCAATATCATCGATGGGGTCCAGGTGAGGCCAATGACGATTGTAGATATTTTTCATGGCAGGTTCCCAAAGCATTTCATTTACCACATCCCAGTTGTGTATATTATCCCCGCCTTGCTTCACCAGGTCTTTTACATGTGCCTCCCATATTTTTACCCTTTGGTTATGGTCGTATTTTCTCATCCAGGCAGGAATTGCTTTGGGTATGGTCCATACTGCGGGATGCCCCTTTACTCGCAAACCATTCTCAGCACCAGTATGCACCTCCTCCAGAAATGTATCCAGAATTCTTTTTCCCTCCTCTTTTTCTATGGGTTGATGCCATCGCTCATCCCAGTAACATTTGGCGGTGGTTGCGTTAAACAACGATCGAAAATCTGTTAAAAACTGACTGTATCGCTCCTGATCCTTAAAGTTGTCTTTTTCTTTCAGAAAAGAGCATCCCCAGTCGAAAAAGTGTTCTTTCATGTCAACAGATACGGATAATTGCTCCAGAGAAGCGTTGGGGTTTTGAAGTTGAAGAACCAGGTTCCCTTTACGGTACTGTTCGATATTTTGCTTTGCCTCTTTCAAAACAGTATCCCTGGGGCGCAGATCATTGCCAGAGGTTCCGTATACATTGATATTTCTCCATTCCTCTCCTTCTGCAAAGGGTTGCTGACCGGCAAATCCATTGGCCATCCATGGAGCACAGCCCAGAGAGGTAAGCATAAATGCACTGTTTTTGATGAATTTTCTTCTTTTCAATGAAAATTGGTTTTTTGGGTTGAACTCCCGATACGTAAAAGGAGTTTTGTGCCTGATTATTTTTTTGCTTGTTGTTGTTTATGTATCCACACGTTTGATTCTGCTATCAGATTTCTTTTTGTTTTTTTCAACGAATGAGTCGTGTCTGAAAAGGTTGTTGTCCACAAATTTCACGAATGATGATGAATTTAATAATCTGATATTCAGATTTATGACAAAGTAAAAAGTGAACACGAACATCTAAGAACAAGTTTTCAGATCAGATTCATGAATGATTTTCTCATTGATAAGTTGGTGAATCATTTCTTATGAAGGTTGCTTTTTGCGGATTTTGCAGAAAACCCATATGTTTTTTTTATTGATCAGGATTTATTGTACTACTACAAAAATAGACGAATCCCATTTTAAAAAGCAGTCCTTATGTCCTGATAAGCATAGAAAATTATGTCAAAATGAGCAGATTTTGCCCAATCTTTCATGAGTTTGGTATCAAAAGGTTATTTTTCACAAATCTCATGAAAGATCATGAATTTGATGGTAAGGGATTCATATGCTTGACAAAGTAAAAAATGAACATGAACGTCTTAAAACAAGTTTTCAGACCGGACACTTTCATTGAAAAGGAATGATGAGGGGAGTGGTTAGATTGTTGGATGTGGTTGATTCAGTTCAAAAACGAGAATAATGCAGTATTTGGCGTTTTCTTGCAAAGACTAAAAAACATCAAAAAGTTTCAGGGTGATTTAATCCATTTTTTTGTTGTAAATTGATTTTCAGAATATACCCTGATCAAATATACCCCTGGTTTAAAATCTCTAACATCTAAACTGCCTTGGAGTGATGTAATTTCCTGCATGGAAATCACTTTTCCTTTCAGATCAAGAATTTGTATCCGGGAATTGGGTTCAGAGGTGGCAATATGAAGAAACTCGTTTGCCGGATTAGGAAAAATGCGAACTTCCGGCAGGGTCTTGTTTTGTTCATCAACCGATGTGATGGTAAGACTGAGGGCGTTGTAAGCGTTAAGTCTGCCATGGCCATAATAGGGGTCCCAACCTTCCACGTCTTCTGTTGGATCGCCCACCTGGTCTTCAGCACTCATTTCAAGGATTTCTTTGATCTCATCCGGGGTAAGGGATGGATTTTGCGACATTAACAGTGAGGCAACCGCTGTAACGTGCGGTGCTGCCATAGAGGTACCTCCCCAATAGATATTGTAGTTGGACGGGTAGTTAGAAATGCTGTAAATATAATTGCCGGGTGCAATGATCGAGATATGGTCACCGTAATTGCTTCCACTGGAGCTGCTCCAGAAGAAAGGACTGGAGCGTGTGTCGTCGGGGTTTGTAGAACCTACCGCGATCACACCCTGAAATGCCGCCGGATAATAAGTTACGTCATTGTCCTCGTTCATCATACAAGCTACAACCGGAACATTGTTTTCCAAAGCATAATCAACTGCTTCCTGAAAAAATGCTGAATGCGTATCTCCTCCCATGGACATGTTGATAATATGTGCACCATTGTCGACAGCATAATAAATGGCATCGATCCACCAGGAATACCAACCATTAAGTTCATCGTCCAAAGCTTTCAGATTCATGAGTTTACTATGCCAATTGATTCCGGTGTATCCAATTTCGTTGTTGGCCTGTGCTCCGATAATGCCTGCAATGTTCGATCCATGTCCGCTTCCATCGGCAACTCCATTGTCGTTATTGGCAAAATCCCATCCTATATGATCGTCAATATATCCATTTTCATCTTCATCCACCTCGTTGTTGATGGTTTCACCATCTACCTGCTCACCCGGGTTTTTCCATAATCTTTCATTGATATCGGGTTCATTGGTATTTACACCCGAATCCAGTATGGCAATGATGAGGTCAGTATCGCCGGTTTCAATTTCCCAGGCAGCAGGCATATCAATATCACTTCCTTCGGTGGCGGGTGAAAGCGTGAAAGAACCATCGTTTTGCAGCGACCATTGCCGGTTAAAAAATGCGTCATCGGGCACTGCAGATGCTTGTGAGTAGAATTGTTTACCACCTGCAAATCCGAGGTGGTCCGGTTCTGCGTGAATAATCTGACCTGTTTTTTCATACCGGGTGATTACTTCTTCTATATTCTCATTTTTGGCTAGTTCAACCACATAAATATATTTTCCTGTTGCTTGTCCGGCGGTTATTTTTTTGATCTTGTTTACCTGCACTTGTTTATGGATATCGTCAATGGCGCTATTGCCGATCATGTTGTTTTTGCAAAATGGATGGCAATCATTGCTTTTTACCTCCTGCCTCAGCTGCAGCATGATCCTTTTTTCGCGGGGATTATCATCGGCTGATACCATTTGGGGCGCTAAAAATGCAAATAAAAGCAGGATGTACAAGTTTAATGATACAGGTTGCAGTGGCAGTTTGCGCTTTTTTGATTTTAAAAATACAGAATGATCTGATGTCGGGGATAATTGAACGAAAAATGTTTTGTTCATAGTTTCAAAGTTTGGTTCCTTTTTTAATAATAACGATCAAAAACTACTTTCACAAAGTGAAAAGAAACGCTTTCTTTACTACCATCGTAATTATTTGGGGTAGGTCATCAAAAGATCACCATAATTATTCATTAAATATTTCATAATGGAGAAAGATGGAGGGGTTTTGTGTCAGTTTTTCCTGATGATTGCTGCCCGGATAGACAGACCGATGATGAAAAGCAAAGCAAAACCCCATAGCCGGAAACCGTACCATTTTTTTCTTTTGATCTCAACGGGTGAGTTATCGCCGGTAATAACAATTCCTGCCCAGTAAACCGGTGCGAGGGTGCGTCCTTTGGCATTTTCGAGGTAATCTGCTTTTGCCAGCGAAAGGGCTTGTGCTTTGTTGTGGCCTTTTGCCAGATGATCAAAAAACTTTTGTGTGATCATGCTGCTTGACTGCTCATCGATCTTCCAAAGGCTCATGAGCAGGCTTTTGCTGCCGGCATAATGGAAAGCGTGTGCCAGGGAGGTCATTCCCTCGCCGGGATGATAGGTGGGTTTGCCGGTATCGCAGGCGGTGAGTATGGTAAGGTGGTTGGCAAAATGGTGATTGTATATCTCCCAGGCAAAAAGAAGATTTCCCGGATTTTCAGATGTTTTGGTAAAGAATAACCTGCTGAAGGCCGGTGAGATATTACTGATCTCTGCATGAGTGCCGATGTGCATGATGGTATGTCCGGCAGCGTTTTTAAGGAAGTCCGATTTTGTTGATGATTCACCTGTCAGCACCCTTCCTCCATAGTTGGATCGAACATATTTTGCTGTTTCTATGATAAAAGGCTGATGGAGCAATTCCATGTAAATGTTGTCTTCCGATTCGGAAATTGATTTCTTGTGTTTCTCTTTTAATTCGTTGGAGAATCCAGGAACAAATGCAATATACTTTCCTGAATGATCTTCCTTTGAATCTTGCCCCGGGGTTTGTAAGGTAAGAGCAAAATCGTAAGAAAGATAGTGTTTTTGGATCAGGCTGTTTTGCGATAATTCTTTGTAAGAACTTACCGGAGAAGTGGGTAGTGATGCAAAACTAAGGTTGAACAGTGTTCCATCGGGTATGATGATCACATGTTGGGTTTGGATTTTTGCTTCCAGTGGTTTCCACAATTGTTTGTGCAGGAGCTCCAGGATCAGTATCTCCCGCTTTTCGGGCAGAAATGTATTGAGCAGTGCTATGCTGTCAGTAATATTTACCTGACCAAGATTAAAATGATCTGTTTGATCCTTTGTTATGACAAATGCGTGTAATTTATTCTCAATGAAAATATACCTTACCACAGTGCTGCCTGATCTCATGTTGTTTTGCAACTTTTCAACAGTGTTAAAAACCTTTCCGAATCTAAGGTTGTAATACTCCGGATAAGAATACCGCAGCATGGAAAGATACTCCTCCCATTTTGAAAAATATTCTGAGGTTTTCGCTTTTACATTACTCTTTTGATCTTTATGATTCATATCAGATGTGGTAACTGATAGCAGATTGTTTTCCCTCTGAATGACAGAGTCTGGAATATTGTGAAAGGTGATATCGTTTCGCCTGAAAAATTCCAGTCTGATATTGTTGTATATGCTTTGTTCTTTTAAATCAATTAAACTATTGAGATATTTTTTATTGCCTGTCAACATATAAAGTTGAACAGTAACATGTTTCATCCATTGGTAAAATTCCCGGTTTTCATCGATCAGCGCATTTACATTTTCTTTCTGCGGAAACATAATTCTGCGGTTATTTAACAATGAATCAGCATATTGTAATTCTTTGAGCAGATTTAGCAGAAACAGGGTATCGGATTGTTGATGCATTTGGTAGGATGCTTTGTTCTTCAGCAAAATTGCCTGTGGTTTATAGAGTTGCATTTGCATCCTTTCTTCCACACTTTTGCTGATCTCGGTCCGTTGTTGTATGAATTCGAGCACTTCGCTGGCTTCTTCCAAGGCTGCAAGCGGATCTCCTTTTTGCAGGTAAATGGCTGCGATATTTAATTTGTGTTGTGTAAAGAGTGGATTTTGTTTTTCGGAGTTTCTTATCAGATAGTTTACAATGGTTTCTGCTTCCTGCAGTGCGCGCTCATACTTTCCCTGTTTTGATAAGAACTTGCTTTTTTGCCCCATCAGGTGCAGGTATTGCCGGTCAAATGCATCGCCAAGCGCATTGTTAAATAACGTCTTGCTTTCTTCAAATAAAACAAGTGCAATAGAATCATTTCCAATGACCTCTTCCGTTTGTGCCAGACTAGCTGTGGCAATGGCTTTCCAGTATAAATGATCTCCCGGAATCTGATCTATTTGTTCAAGTGCCATTTGAAAGGTTTTTCGTGCCTTTGGATATTCTCTTAATGACATTTCTGATTCCCCTGCATTGATCATTGCTTTGAAAATGGCAGGATCAGCGGGCGGAGATATCTCTTTCTGAAGATCAAGGACAGACCTGAGAAAAACATTTGATAGTTGATAGTTTCCAAGGTTGTTATGCACAATGGCCAATGAAGATAGTGCATTGAGCCTGTATCTCATGGATTTGGAAACCAGGTTATCATCATCACTGTTGCGGATAACACGGTTATACAATTGGAGTGTTTTTTCGAGGGTTTGGATTGCGGCAGAAGTTTCCCCCTTAGATTGTTGGATAAGGCCAATGTTTGACATTGTAACGGCAGAAAGGTAGAATCTCTCCAGCGAATCTTTGTCAGATTGTTGGATGGCTCTGATGGATTTAGCATAGTAATACTCTGCACTGTCAAGTTTGGTCTCCGACCACATCATGGCACCCATGGCATTGTAGGCGTCTGGAAGACGGTTTTTTGCAGCAAGGGTATCTCTGAGAAAAAATGAGAGTGCCTGGGAAAAATGTTTCCGTGCATTTTGATAATTTCCCAGCGCCAATGCACCTGCACCAGAGAAATAGAGTGTATTGCCCGCTTCAAGCACAGGGAAACCAGGCGTGGAAAGAGCAATGTTGGCGGCCTCCAGGGTTGCCTCATACGATTTTTGCACCATGGCGTGTTCATCAAGGAAATGCATAAGATTAATCAATGCATTGTGCACCGCAGTTGCTGAGGCATTGCTATCTTTCATTATCCGGATGATTTTTTCTGCTTCCTTCTGACCCTCCGAAAGTCCAAATAATTCGAAATTTATTTTGCCTGACAAGCACACATATGCTTCAAGGGAATCCACCTGATTGTCGGATAGCAAATCATCCAACTGCAATTGAAGAATCTCAAGTGCCTGCTGGTATGCCTGTTCGTTTACCAGACTGTCCAGTTTTTCATGCAAGGGTGTTGGGTTTGCCTGCGTAGTGTTGCTTATCAGCAGCAAGGTAAAGATCAATGAAAAGATAATATCTTTATTCATGGATTTCCTTTTGGACAATAAAATGACTTTTGTATCTGTCGGTTATCAGTCTCTTTTTTAGGTTCCTGAAACCATAGATGCTTACTTATTTAATCTTTTCAGTACAAGTTTACTTTCCACGATCTCACTTTCTTCGAAAAGTTCAACAGCTTCGTTGATTTTGCCTTGCTTCAGGTAAGCCAAACCAAGGTAATATCTGGTTTCGTGAATAAATTCATTATTGGGTGCTTGCAGCGCTTCATTCAGATATCCGATCGCCTGTTCATCGTTTTCCAACGTAAGATGTGCCACGCCCAGGAAGTAATTGAGGGTGTCGGTTCCGGCAAACTCACCTTTGAGTTCTTCCCATTTTGATATGGCAGATTTGTAGTCTTTTAGTTTATAATCGATCATGCCATCGTAAAACAAGTAATCAGATCTTGCGCTCATAGGGGTAATGAGTCCCGGATCGGGTTCAAAAAACTCGCTGAATATCTTTTCGTTATTGAAAGATGGTGAAAAGAAACGAAATAGACCGATCCCAAGCAAGATCAGCACCGAAGCGGCAACAAGGTATGGAACTGCCCGGGGAATGCTTAAAGCGGGTTTGGCTTTCTGGCTATCAGGTTGAGGTTTTTTTGATTCAATGGTGTTTTTATGAAACTCACCAATCTTTTCACGCATACCCTCTTTTTCGAGTGCCCTTATCATCAATTTGAATTGTTCCACTTCTTTTTGAAGGGATTTGCTTTGTGCTAACTCGTCTTCAAAGGCGCGCTTTTGAGGATCAGATAATTCATTGAGTAAAAATTTTTCTATTTTTTCGAACTGTTGGAAGTTGTAGTTATTTTCCTCGTTATCCATGGTTTATGTTTTACAGTTTGTCAAATACCAGTTTTTTTAATTTCTCCATACAGCGGTATTTCTTGTTTTTTGCTGATGCTTCGTCAATAAGAAATTGTTTTGCAAGGGCACGCATAGACATGCGATCGAAATAAAACCCTCTGAGAAGTTTTCTGCAATCGGGTTTGAGTTTTTTTATCCATTGGGCAACCTGGTCTGCCTTTTTCTCCCATTCCTTATCTTTTTCATTATCAGGTTCCTCCAGGTTGTTGTGGGTGCTGTCATTCAGGTAAGATTTTGCATTAAACTCTCTGGATCGAAGGTGATCTATCCATTTATTGCGTACCACCCTATAGAGAAAAGCATTGATATAGTTATTATCCTGTATGGATAGTTCACCTGAACGCAATTTTTGCCACAAAACCAGAAATGCTTCCTGGTATACATCTTTTGCTTCTTCTGCGTTGCCACTGTTGGTGATGATAAAACGTTCCGTTTTGTAATAATTCTCTGCATAAATTTTTTGCAGTGTATATTCATCCATCGAACCAGGGTTGGTGGCACCCGTGTTTTTAGTTTTTGTGTTTGCCAAAACTGAACCAATTTTAGATCATAAAAAGTAAAGATAAGTCAAAAATTGGTTAATTAGGCGAATTTTTTAATAAGTTAATAGTGTAAAAACCATGTTTTTTCTTTTCTTTTCCGTTTCCGGGTTCAGTGTTTGCCGATTCTGTATATCCTGCCTGATGTTTGTTTTTTTATTGAAACAGATGATTTACTTTACCATACAAGATTGCTGTTCTGCACAAAGAAAAACAATCAAAACCCTGAAGAATGTGTAAAAACAAGCTATAAGGGTTTTGATCTTTTTTTTAATACTTTATAGTTTTGAGGCGGTGCCGCTTACATTGATTGATGCATCAATAAAAGAAGCGTTGTAAGAATAAGTGATGGTATTGTCGCTAATCGAGCCTGACCCCGACACGCCAACGCTTTCACCATTGCTGATGATGGTTTGCTGTGGTATAACAAATGAATTACCATCTACCGAAGCAGTAATGGATTCAGAGGGTTCTGCTGCAAAACCAGTTAAAAGAATGTTTTTTTCGCTACCTGACGATTTGGTAATGGTAAAAGTATAGGTATCACTAAAGGGGGCTCCATCAAATACAAAGTTTTCTGTCGCCCTCCATGTGCCTTCAAAAATTTCTCTTGCATCTGCATCATCGTCTTTTGAGCATGCTGATAAAATGGTTGTTATACTGAGTAAAACCAGTACGATCCAAAAATTTGTCTTTTTCATAATATAGTTTTTAAAAAATGATTGATTAATTTGTTTATAGAAATGATTAAAGTGATGAACGATTGATTTTTATCTTTCGGGTTGTAACCCCTTCTTTATTTCTGATAATCAGTATGTAAAGGCCAGTCTTTAATTCTTCAACTGAAAGCTTGCAGGTATTAAATTCAGGGGTATGAGTTCTTATTAATTGTCCGGTAACATCATAAATTTCAATACTTTTAATGATCATTGGGCTTTCGATGCGCACAAATTCAGAAGCAGGGTTTGGGAAAACTTTCACCTCTTTGCTATCGTATTCCCGGTTATGCGTAGAAGGGGATTCGAAGAAAGCCTTGAGTGTAATATCCTCACCAGGCATGGTATAAACAAATTCTGGTTGCGAAGAAGCGCTTGTACCTCCTACTACAAACCAGTTGGCAAAACTGAATCCTGCAGCAGGATTGGCTGAGATGAGTACTTCAGTTCCTTCAGCATACTGCCCGCTACCGGAAACCGACCCGCCATAAGCGGGTGAGGCTTCCAGGTTAAGTGTATAAACCTCTGAATCTGAAGATGTAAAATGAGCAGTAAGCATAACATCAGAAGATGGCATGTTGAAGATAAAATCTGTCTGTGTACTCAGTTCATTCCCATTTTGCTTCCAGCTGGTAAAAGTATGTCCCTCATGCGCTGTAGCAGAAACAAGAATCTGCTCCCCGGCCTGGTAATTGCCTGCCCCTGACAATGTTCCTGTACCGTTGGGTTGCGAGGATAACGAAAGTTGCCATGTATCGGGTTGCTGCTGTTGCTGAAAAACCGCTGTGAGTGTTATATTTCCAACGGGCATACTGAATGTATAGGAAGTTTGTGTGCTAACGGTAAAATTACCATCACGCCACCCAACAAATTCAAAACCATTATTAGCGCTGGCACTGATGGTAACCTGCTGCCCCGCCTGATATTGCCCACCTCCGGAAACAGAACCTCCGTTGGAAGGATTGGCAATCACATTAACAGTGTACTGAGAGGGTTGCCCCTGGTTGAAATTGGCTGTGAGGGTGGTGTTGGAGGCAGGCATGGTGAAGTTAAAATCAGCTGCTGTACTTACTACATTTCCCGTAGCATTGGTCCAGTTTTGAAAAGTAAAACCACTGCCGGCAGAAGCCGAAACAGAAATCTGTTGCCCCGCCTCATATTGCCCTTCGCCGGAAACAGTACCCCCATTGCCGGGGTTTGCCTGTAAACTTAGATTATATGTAGGGTTTGAAGATGTGCTTCCCCATAGTTGGAGCGCTACATCCTGATCGAGCACATCATTTTTCTGATCCGAACCTTTTCCAGGGTTTGACAGGTAGTTTTTCAGATGATCACCATTCTTGCTATTGCGGTTGATCTGACTGGAAAAAGAATCACCCGCACCGGAGCTATGCCAGAGAAACCATCCATCTCCACCGGAAGACTGAACAGATATCCATCCACTGCTAACGGGAACCGAAGGAAGATCAATTTCAAACCGCCATACATTAAACCCGTTATTCCATGCCGTTTCGGCGGTTATGGATGTGGTTGGTAGATTTATGTATTCTGCCACCGGATTGTTCCAGTCAGGAGCAGTGGCAGAAGTAGCATAAAACCGCACATTGAAATTGAGACCCGAACCGGGATCAACATTCATCCATTGATCATTGCTGAAAATAGCGTACAATCCATAAACAACAACCTTTTCTGCATTGCTGTTTATATTCGCAAAATTGTCGGCAACCTCATAATTCACATCGTCTCTGAGGGCACTCACAAAACTGTTTTTGTCATTTTCGTCTGATGCCATGGGCTGATCCAGCAGTAGTTGTCCTTCATTACCATTTCCACCTCCATCCTGCATGGCGGTTATCTTTACGTCGTCAATCAACCACCAGTAATCCCATTGCCCCAGCCACCTGAATTTTATCCTGATATTGCTTTGCCCATTGGCAATGGAAGTGATATCGAAGTTGCTCACCAGTGGGTTCGATTCGTTATTAAATGCATCATCAGGTGCGTTATTCCATTCATAAAGAAGGGTTTGGGTAGAAAAATTGTCGGCAGATATATAAATGGCAATGTCGGCATTGCCGAAAGTACGGGCAAGATGCTCAAGAGAGAGGTTTATGGACGTGAGATTGCCGTGTTGGGCAAAATTGACGGATGGCGAAATGAGTTCAACATTTTCATTGACGCCCTCACTTCCGTTTCCGTCTGAATCAACGATAAGATAACCATTTGCAGCAGTGGTAGAATTGAGCTGACCACCATAATCGCCTCCTGTATCTGTCCATTGAAAACCTGGAAATCCGTCGGGTGCCAGCACATTGTTTTGCCATCCGGCGGGAAAGCTGGCAGCGAAATCTTCTGAAAAAATCTCTATCTCAACAGGGTTTTCTCCACCACCATCATCTATCAATGCATTTGCTGCCAAAAGCGCTTTGTGTGCATTCAGTGCTCCCGATCCGAGCATATCTGTAAAATCAGGGTTGGCCTGATAAATATCATCCACATTCTGAGTGATAAGATTGTACAACTCCATGGGAGTAAGTGTAACCTCACCCAACAAATGCGAAAGTATGAGTGCCCCCACGCCCGAAACGTGCGGGCATGCCATGGAAGTGCCCGATTCAAAACCATACTGACTTCCGGCGAAGGTGCTTGCCACGTTTGATCCGGGTCCTGTAAGGTCTATCCATGGACCATAGTTGGAGAAATCACTTTTTATGCCGTTAAAGTCATACGATGCTATTGCCATGGCACCAGGATAAACACCAGGATACCAGTTGTCGTTGCTGTTGTCGTTTCCTGAGGCAAAGATGGTGATCCCGCCGTTCATTGCTGTACCTCCACCATTTACGTTGAAATAATCAATGCCATCGAGGGTTGACTGGTTATAAAACCCCGGAGTAGTAAAACCCCAGCTGTTTTGTGAAATTGCCACACCATTGTTGGCCTGGTATACATACAGTGCCAGGTTAGATAATCCATGGTTTCCCTGCAGCAGATCCACCGACATTAATGTTACACCATTTCCTGTTCCGCTTCCTCCTGCCACACCTGCAAGACCCAGATTGTTGTTGCTGACTGCCGCCACAGTGCCCGCTACGTGGGTACCATGATCATCCGGATTGGTAGCAGTGCCCTCAGGCCCAATTTCTGACCACATGTTGGCCTGAAGGTCGGGGTGATCATACTGTACTCCTCCATCCACAATCGCAACAAGGATATCGGGATTTCCTTTCTGTATATCCCAGGCGGCCGGAAGCTTTATGTCAACACCGGGTGTTCCGCCAAATTGCCCCGTGTTGTTGTAGTGCCATTGATTATCGGCATAGAATGGATCGTTGGGCGACCAACGTTTTTCTGCTTTTATATTACCAGTGATGTACTGTGGTTTGTCAACCGGAGTTACCGGAGCGATTTTGTAAACCGGTTCGGCAAAATCTACCATATCCAGTTGCAGTAAATCCTTCACCAGAGAGATTACATCCGATTTGTCATCAAAAGAGAGTTCGTACCACAGATCAAATTCCCACGCCTTGTGTTGTGAAGCATACGATGCTGATTTCGGCGACTTTTTGTACAATTCGTAAAGCAAGGGCGTAAAAGACCGGATTCCATAATTCTTACTTAAAAGATCCATCCGGGTATGACCCGATTCAACATATCCTTTCTCCGATGCCATCAAACGCTTAAATTCAGGCAAGTAACTTTTTGCCCGTTTTTGAAACCTTACATGTACTTTTCCTGCTTCATACGCCTCCCGGGGAACTTTGTTCAGGTCAACAGGCGGTCTGATTCCCCTTGCTACTTTATGTCCATCAATATTTTTCTCTGTGGCGGGCAGAGGATTATAACGCATGGATGCCACATTGGAAGAGTTGTTTTCCAAAGGTACCTGCAGCGCCCCGGAGACTTTAACGCCACCGATCAGTAAAATAAAGAGGAAAAAGAAAGATAACTTGTTTGTCAATGACTTGTATTTGTTTCTCATCTCAATTTTTTTTATGTGATTAGAATTGTTCTTCCCTTCACACGAAGGGTTTGTTTCTATTTCGTAATGAGATGAGTTTTGTCATCATTTTTACAATAAAAAAATAAAAAAAATGAATTTTAAACAGGGTTGTGTAAGGTTAAGTAGTGCCAGCAAGAAAACACTTATTTTTTGTGTCTTTGATAAGAAATCGTCAAAG
>CAZPVB010000023.1:0-31773 GCA_964589855.1 uncultured Bacteroidales bacterium | reverse complement strand
ATTCCTGAATTGCCTCAGCATCTTCCAGTCCTCCTGAAGTTTCAATTGCCTCCTGATAAGCTGCCAGATATTCTTCGTCGAATTCCATACCTGCCTGTGTTAGCAGCAATGCAGTGAGGTCCTCAGCATCTCCATTATCTGCCATTTCAATGATTGCAGCAATCGCATCCTGCAATACAGTTTCGTTGGCAGCAATTACGAGTGCTTCAATTTCTTCAGTAGTATCTACATCGGCGCCATCAGCGTCGGCAACAGCCTGGCGGTAAGCATCAATACTTGTAGGAACAATGACAGAGGGGTCTACACCTGCATCAACAAGGTCTTGAGCAGTCATGTCTGAAGCATCATCTGCATCTGCGAAAGCTACGATCTTAAGGATGGCAAGTTCGAGGTTTGCCTCATCGATAATGGTTTGGAGGGCATCGAGATCGGCAACGCCTGTGGCTGCTTCAATACCTGCCTGATATGCTTCAAAGTGAGGTATATCTGCTTTCAGGTTCACCGCTCCGGCTGCTACCAGCATATGGCGGGTCAGATCAGATGCATCACTGCCAATTGCCATTTGATTGATCATCGCCAGAGCGTTGTCAGCTTCAGCAGCAATACCTGCGTCATTGGCAGCAGAGATGATATCATTGAGGTCATCAGAAGTAGCCACACCTGATGCATCTTCCACACCCTCTTTGTAATACTCGAGAAAACCGAGGTTGAAAAGATCCTGGTTGGCACCAGCAAAAATCATGAGAGAGAAAGTAAGGTCGGAAGCATCATCGTTTTCAGCCATATCGTTGATAGCGGCCAGTGCATCAGTTACCTCTGCCGCTTCAGCAGTTTCGTTAGCAGCAATGATAATCGCATTGAGTGCAGCTGTATCAGGTACTTCGGTTGCCGCTTCCACGCCCTCTTTATAAAATGGGAGGTAGTCGAACAGTGTATTTTGTCTGATGTTTGCACCATCAGCACCTGCATCTCGCAATAAGGTGAAAGTAAGGTCTGCAGCGTCGTTGGCATCTGCCATGTCGTCAATCAAAGAAAGAGCATAATTGGCATTACCTGTGTTGATAAGTGCCTGCAGTGCAGCCTGGTCGGCAACGCTATCAGCGGCAGCAATAACAGCCTGATAGAATGGCAGGTTGGCATCCACCACATTGTTGATCTCAACAATAGCCAAATGGAACAGTTCAAGCGCTGAAGCATCGTTTGCCTGGGCAAAACCGTCGATAGCAGCCAAAACATCATCTGCCTCATCGGCATTAACCTCCATCACAAGTTTCTGAACTGATTCAACAGTAGGAAGTGTGGTGGAAGTTTCTGCTTCAACCGCATCCTGATAAGCTTCCAGGTTGAATTCAATGGTATTTGCACCTAACTCATCAAGCATATCCAGGGTCAGTTCGCTGGCATCATTGTCGTCGGCATATCCCTGAATGGTAGCCAGGGTAGAAGGAGTTTCTACATTCAACATGTACAAACCATTGTCTCTGGCTGTAGCATAAACTGTATTTCCATCCTTGGCTATAGCCCATCCTGCAGAAATTTCGTCATTTACTGTGTATACTTCACCAGTTGTAAGGTCAACCGTTTTGATGGTAAGTTCGTCCTGCACCCAAACAGTATTTCCGTCTAAGGTCATAGCAAAAGGTTGACGGAATGCTTTAGGTGTCAAAACAGTTACTTCATCGGCAGAGGCATCGAGCTTGTAGATTTTTTTGTGTGCAGATGTAGCAACATAAACCATATCATTATCATCTACCACAATATCTCTGGGTGTTTGAATATTTGCCTCAAGCAGGGGAGTAGGATCGTTTGTTTCACCGTTACTACCCGTACCCGCATAGGTATTTATATTACCTGTATTCATATCAACTACTCTCACTCTGCGGTTGTTGAGATCAGCAATATAGAGTTCAGATTCATCATTATTGAATCTGATACCATGAGGTTGATTTAATCTGGCTTCAATGGCAAGTCCTCCATCATCATCAGCATCATATCCATTAGCTCCAATACCAGCAATCACTGTTACTTCATCATCAGTGAGATTAATTTTATAAACGGTGTGATGTCCGAAGTCGGAAGCAATTATATTGCCGTCGTTGTCCAGAATCATATAGCGTATTGCGCTAAACTGTGCTTCATCAAGGGTTGCACTAGTAACTCCATCGGTAAAAAGAAAATCTGTTTCACCATTCCCGGCCAGAACAGTAGTGGTACCATCGTCTTCGAGTGTTACAATTTTTCTGCTGTTAACATCAAAGAAATGCGGTTTGCCGTCTTTGGTTACTACACCCCATGCCTGGATGGCCATATCTGTAGCTTGCAATCCAGGTGTTCCCGGACCATCGGGTGGAGGAGGAGCGGTAGCATAGCCTGCGATTAGCTCCATCTCATCGGTATCAACATCTACTTTATAGAGCAATGAACTCCTGGTACCCAGTATAAGGTTGTCATCATTATCCAAAGCGGTTCCTACTGCCCTACCTGTGGGTATCTCCAGGCGGTGGCCAACTCTGTTTGCAGGGTCATCAGCGGCATCTTCCAGAAATAAGTCCAGGTCGGGAGATCCCTGTATACCCGTGTAACGATCAATAATTCCTGAATTCAGGTCTACTCTTCTGATACCATGGTGGCCACCTTGATGGTCTCCAAAATATACATAGCGGTTTTGGCTGTCAACAGCAATGTCGTGGGGCTGCAGCAGTGTTGCTTCCGTTGCCAGACCACCATCGCCACTCTGGCTCCAGGCTCCTGTGCCAGCAATAGGATAGAGAATACCTGTAGTAAGATTGACACCATAAATCATTTTTTGTTGTGAACTGATATAGATCCATTCATGGTCTGTGGCAGGGTCTTTCACGTAGTCAATTCCAAAAGGTTGACGAATGTCTGATTCCAATGCCAAACCTGCAGGGGTGCCATCGACCTGATTACCCGTACCAACTACCCGGGTCATCTCGCCGGTTGCCATATCCATGGAAGCAACCATGTTGGCACCAAGAATGTTGATGTACAATTTGGAATAATCATGATTGAAAACGATACCAAAAGCACCAATATTGATGTTTTCAGCGTCAAGAGAAAAATCAGGTGTTCCAGCATCACCATTACCTGCTACATGGTGCAGGGTGCGGTCGGTCATGTCTACCTTAAGTACATAGTTGGAATTGGTGTAATAGATGTTGTTGTTGTCATCGAAAGTAATACCCGAGATTCTGTTACCATTAGTGGCATCGTCAATAGAACCTCCGATTCCTTCCATAGCATTACCTCTGGGGATGAGCAACTCCAGCTCATCGTTTTCACTATTCCAGTACATAAGGTTACCATCCCAGTAATCTGCCCAGGCCATATCACCATTGGGAGCTACCGCTACAGGACCGGGAACACCAACGTTGTAGGCGTCATCTACATGAGCAGGGGTTTGGAAATCGGGTAAGCGAGGTTCACTTAATCCTCCGGCAATCTGCTCGGCAGTATACTGACCAAACGCCAGTGACCCCGAAAAGAAGACCACAAGCAGCAGAAGGAAAGCATTTTTAAAAATTTGTCTTTGAAATTTCATAACAATTTAAATTTAGTTTAACAATAGAATGATTTAACTGGTAGTAAATAATAAGCGTTGTTGGTATCTTTATCTATCAATTTTCTGAAAAGTTTTAATAAAGAGGGTGTCGTAAGATTGCGGACCAAAAGAATATTCAATAACCAACTCCTGGTCTTCAACCTTTTTGATGGTCCAGATCACACTTGCGAGTGGATTGTGTGTATTTTCCGGATCAAAAAGGCTTACTGTTCGAATATCTTCATTCTGACCGGAAGGATCAATGGTCATCAATGCTGTCCATTGTCCTGAAGTAACGGGCATGTTGAGCATTTCGCCTGCCGGCACCAGATTGCCTGTTTCCGGGTTTAGTGAATCGAGATTGCTAGCGGCAAAGGAGTTTTCCCCTGCTCCGGTATAGAATTGAATAAATTCGTTATATTCATTTTCAGCGGCGTTTATTACAACGGTAGTATCCTTCCAGAGAGGTCTGTTTTTGTCGTCGTTGATGGTATTTCCCAGTGAATCCTTGATGGTTTTGGCAAATTCTTTCTGCACAGAAACTGCTTCCCAAAAACCGGGCAATCCGGATTGATCGGGTGGAATGACTTCATTGTAAGGAAGATCAAACTCCTCTTCGCAAGATGTAAAAGCAAAGAACAATGTAATCAGAAAGAGAAAAATTTTACTATTTAGAATTTTCATGTTTATTTACTTTAATGATCATCAAATTAAGACATCAGCAATCAAAAAATCAGTGTTTGAGAGTAATTATTTGTTGTATGTTAGTTGAGCACATCCGGGTTATAAATGGATTCGTTGTCAGGTATGGCGTATGGCCAAATATCGCTGTTCCAGGGAATAGGATCAGTACCCGTATGGGCAGCGTCAAAACCCGGATTTGAAGTGGGTACAATGAGCCTGTCGCCTTGCCCGATAAGAGTACCATCTTCAGCGCCCAGTCTGAGCAAATCCCATATTCTGTACCTTTCCAGAAACATTTCCCGGGCTCTTTCTTTGATGATATCCTGCAAAAGATTGCCGGTATCATCAGCAGAACCCTCATAATTTCCTATTCCTGCTCTGTTTCTAATGGCGTTGAGGTCTGCAATGGCCTCGGCATTATTACCTAAACGGGCATTGCATTCGGCACGCATCAATAAAAACTGACCGGTACGAAACCACAGCACATTTTGTCCGCTGGGGCCGCTACTCGACATGGTAAATTTTATGGGCCACCAATAAGTATTACCATCATCAGAAGATACGATTTCATCAATCAGGTGCTGAAAACGAAGGTCGTTTTCCTGATCAAAATCAACATAGTCAATAAAATGTTGACTCATTCTCCAGATCGCCCTTCTGCCACTAAATTCAAAATTTGCTCTCGATTGATCCATATCATCCACAGGAGGCAGAAACAAAGCCCATCTCTGGTTGCGGTCTGCTCTTACTGGTGCAGTTCCTGCATCGGCAGCAAAAGCAAAAATTACTTCCTGGTTTTTGGAGGGGCCAAACCACTCGCTGGTGAAATTATAATACAATGTGGAAGGAAAACCCTCTTCAGTATTTTCCTCATTGTATTGGTCCAGGGGATACTTATCAGGGTTTCCGGGTACAGCACCAATCAGTTCATCAATGGCAGTTTTGCAATTTTGGAAATCATTCATCTGGAACAATATCTCTGCTTTTAGAGCCTGTGCGAAGCCTTTGTGAAACCTGTTGGTTGCGTAAGATTCAGGATGAATATCCGGGTTGTATTCTTCGGGCAGCAATTCAATGGCTTTTTCAATATCTTCAAGTAAAAAGTTGTATGAATCTTCAACGGTTTCACGTCCTTTATATGTATCCCTAACAGATGTGATATATTTTTTTCTGTAAATCCATGCTTTTTCGTTGAGGGTTGTTTCGTGGTATTGCTTACCGAAGTAGCGGGTATACTCTAAATTAATGAGTGCCCGCATGGCATAAGCTTCACCGAGCAGGATTTTACCAAGCACTTCAAAGTCGGGATCGTTATCATAATCACCGCTTCCGAGTTTTTCAATGAGTGCGTTGGCAATGTTCTCCGCATTGCTGGCGTATTGAAGAACACGGGTATGGTCATTCCAGTTGGTAATGTTGTTTTCTCTCCTGTAATAACTTACCCCGAGAGCATCGGAAATCTGAGCATAATTGGGTTCATAGGGTGCAACAAAATCCGCCGTTATGTTGGCAATGTGATGGACGGATTGTCCGAATCCATTTCCGCTAAATCCCAACATAATGGAATAAGCACCGTTCATGAGCTTGTCCATTTCGCTTACAGCAACCCAGTAGGATTCAATGGTTGTTTGCCCTTCAAGTTGAGGTTCTGCCAGGAAATCATCAAAAGTCTTCTCGCAGGCTGTAAAGGTTGCCAGGGAGATAATGATGAGAGCAGATAGTGAAATGATTTTGAAATACTTTTTCATGATCATCAATATTTTTGTTGTTTTAGTTTTCGTATTAAAATTCGAATTCAACACCCATTACAAAAGTGCGTGCCATGGGTTTTACAAATCCTCTCATGCCCGGGCTGACATTTTGCGTGGCGCCAAAGGTGGCTTCTGGTTCAATACCAGGCCAGCGCGACCACAGCCATGCATTTTGCACCCTCAGGAAAATTTTTGAGCTGGCAATCTTCAGGTTATTGGTCTGCAATTCAGGTAATTGATAAGAAAGTGCTACATCTCTCAACCGGATATAAGATGCATCGTGCAAAAACCGTGAGGTGTACCTTCCACTCATGGGGGATTCTTCCATCAGAGGTATATTTGTGGGGTTTTCTGCTGTCCATCCGTCCAATAATCTGGTAGACGCATTAGAAGTTGCTGAAATATAACTTTGATTTTGCATCATTTCGTCGTAATACCAGTTTCCAAACTGATAAGAGAAAAGAAATGAGAATTTGAATCCTTTGTATGAAAATGTATTGGATAATCCACCATACAGGTCGGGATAGGGAGATTTGGAGGGATCGATAACCTTGTTCTGGTTAAAGGCACCTCCCAGCATTGTATTGGCATCTATGATATTCCCTGAAAGGTGGTTTGTATAGGCAGCAGCGGGGTTTAACAGATACTCCACCGGATCGACCTCATAGATGAGTTCGTGACCGGTAACCGGGTCTACGCCTGCCCATTGTGTAATGTAATAAGCACCCAGGGGTTGTCCTTCTACCACAATATTGGCAGCAGAAACAATGTTGTGTGCATTATTGGATAGTTTGAGCACCTCTGATTTTTGGGTGGTGATGTTAAAATTGGTTTCCCATTTCAGGGTGTTTCCAAAACCTTCGAGGTTGATAGAGTTGATGGAAAATTCCCATCCTCTGAAATTCAAACTTCCGATATTTTGGGTTATACTGCTGCTCCAATATCCGTGAAACATACCTATTCTATATGTAAGCAGCAGGTCTTCTGAGAGTTTGTAATAATAGTCGGCGTTTAGTTCTATTCTTCCGTTGAGAAAAGCAATATCGGCACCCACGTTGGTTTGTTTGGTAGTTTCCCATTGGAGGGAAGAATTGCCGATATTTTCAAATCCTTCACCTCTGTATCCGGCATAATTGAACCAGGTGAGAGAGGTTCCAAGGTACTCAAAGTTTCCACCGGTTTCTGCATTTCCTACTTCCCCCCAGCTGGCACGCAACCTGCCCAGCGACAGAAAGGGGATTGCGTTGGCAATAAAATTTTCATCGCTGAATATCCAGCTACCGGAAACGCCAATAAAATCGCCCCATCGCATGTCGGGTCCAAAAACAGATGATCCGTCTTTGCGATATGATCCTTCGATGTAGTATTTGTCTTTGAAAGCATAATTAAGGCGGGCTAACCCCGAGGCAAATCTTCTTTCACCCCAGCCTGAAGCTACTCTCTCTTCGCGGTCGAAGAATCCGCTACCATATTGAAAAGTAGAGTTGGCAATCTGCTCCTGAAAAGCAGTACTGCTTCCTCCGTGTGACTGCAGGAAGTTAAATCCGGTGAGGAAGTCAAACCTGTGATTGTCTCCAATTCTGAGCATATATCTTGCTGTATTATTGGAGTTGAGGGTATGATTTTCATTTTTATTAATGGTGACCATACCAAAACCACCACCTGATCCTGTGCCGGGAGGGTTGATGGTAGGATGCTGATAATTTCTGGATTGATTGGCACGCAGGTCGCTTTGCCATTCTGTTCTGAAAACGAGGTCTTTGATGGGTTCCAATTCCATGTAAACAGAATTAAGGAAATTATGTCGTCTGTTGAATTGGTAGGTGTAGTGATGTGTAGCAACAAAGTTAGGTGCTACGGCATACCTGTACCAATATCTGTCGGGGTTTGTGGGCGACATAAGTGGATATATGGGGAGTGCGGAGGTATGTGCTGTACCAAAGCCTCCCATACCGCTCTCTGGGTCTCGTTCCTGCAGGTTTCCGGATAGATTAAAACCGGCTCTGAGCCATTCGCTGAAGTTATGGGTAAGATTTATTCTGAGATTGAGGCGTTGTTGATCGGTAGCCTGCATGTATCCTTCATCGGTACGGTAGAGCATACTTGTATAAAAGGTTGTATTTTCCGATCCTCCGGAGGCAGTTAAGGACAATCTGTTATACGAGCCGTTGTCGTCTGCAACCATTCCCAGCCAATCGGTATCGAAGTTGCTGGCTGGTCTGATCAGTTCCCCTGTCTCGTTATCATATACATCCCAGCTTTGAAAGCCATCATGCCCATCGGAAGGATTCGCAAAAATAGCGGCATCGCCATATCTGTTAGTGGCTGCATTTGTATAAACCGACCTCCATTGTTCGGCATTGAGCACCGAAATATCATTGTTGGAAGGTGTAAGCAATCCATATTGATAGTTGAGGTTGATCTTGGTTTTCCCGGGTTCACCCTGCCTGGTTGTGATCAGGATTACCCCATTGGCGGCTCTGGAACCATAAAGGATAGAAGCGGCGGCATCTTTGAGAATGTCAACGGAGAGAATGTCTTCCGGGTTTATATCTGAAATTCCCTGGTTGGTGGGCATTCCATCTACAACTACCAGTGGATTAGAACCACTTCTGATAGAGGAAACACCCCGGATTCTTATCGAAGCATCTCTACCATCGGCAGAGGTAGAAACATCAAGGCCAGCACTTCTGCCTGCTAAACCTGATATGACAGAAGTATTGGCATTTTCCTGAAGTGCTTCAGGGTTGATTCGTCCAATAGAACCTGATATCTCTCTTTTGGTTTTGGTACCATATGCCACCACCTGAACACCTTCCAGCAGAAGGTAGTCTTCTTCGAGGACAACCACCATATCACCGAAAACACTTTCAGGGCCTTCTTCTGCCGGCAAAGTTTTCTTCATCATTCCCACGTAGGTAAACACCAGATTGGTTCCTGGTTCAACCCTTATGGAAAAGTCTCCATCCACACCCGTAACAGTGCCCCTGTCGGTTCCTTCCACCATAACAGTAACACCAATCAGGGGTGTCCCGTTTTGGTCAACAACAGTACCTGTGATGGTTGTCTCCTGAGCAAAAGCAAATGATACCAGGAGATTCATTAATAAAAAAAGAAATATGTGATTCCGTGTCATAAGTTGAAGGTCTTTCATCTGTTTATTATTTGATTAATTCGGTCAGATGGGGCTTGCCCAAAAGGCTTATTATTGAGATCTGATTAATGTGTGAATACCTAATTATCGGGTTGTGTGGTAAATGTTTTATCATGGTATTGATGATCATTCGAAATAAACTAATTATTGATTAATATCTGGCAATGGGAAAAGGAGAGCGGGGTCATCCCATGGGGTAGACTCCTCTCTGTGTCCTGCGGGAAGAGGTGCTCCTGTAAGGGCGCCTAACCTGAGCAGGTCCCAGTATCTGTTATTCTCCAAAAACATTTCCCGTGCTCTTTCTCTAACAATATCTGCAGGAAGGTCGCCGGTATCATCCTGCGATCCTTCATAGTTTCCCAGTCTTGCTCTTTCTCTCACCAGGTCCAGGTCGGCAATGGCATCATTTCTGTTTCCCAGGCGAGCATTGCATTCGGCACGCATGAGGAAAAAATCAGCTGATCGGTACCAGAGCACGTTAATATTTGTTTTGGCAAATTTGATGGGCCAATACCAAAGGTTCCAGTCCTCGTCTTCCATCTCATCAGCAAAGAAGAACAGTCTGAAATCATTCCAGTCCCATTCCAGGTATTCCTCAAATCCAGGCAACATGGAGAACCACCCCAGTCCTTGCTCTCCCAACCCGCTGTTTCCCTGGTCTTCGCCAGACTCAGGAGTGAAGTAATAGGCCCATGCGTGTCGTTCCAGATTGGGTCCATAGTCTTCAGAGCGTCCGTAAAAATCGCAAATGAGTTCCTGATTGGGGGGAGCTAAGTTAACATCACCATCAATTTCTTCCAGGAAAGGGCCTTGAGGCAATTGTGCATTACCCCCCATCACGGTTTCCACCAGATCCTGAAGTCCTGAAAGCGGGTATTTGGTTGAATTACCGGGCGTGTCTCCCAAAAGCACATTGATGGCTTCGAGGGCATTTTGAAAATCATTCATCTGAAAATAAACCTTTGCCAGAAAGGCATGTGCAATATCACTATTGAATCTTCTCACATTGGAGTAATAGATAGAAGGGTATCCGAAATCTTCACCCCACTCGGTATAGGCCAGATCGAATCTGAGAGGGAGCAGTTCGATGGCTTTTTCGGCATCAGCGATCATCATTTGATAAGATTCGGCTACCGTTACTCTCTGTTCTGGATAATCTTCCTTTGCATTGATGGGTTCTGTGGGGTAGTAGCCTGCCAGATCGCTTTGTGAGGTAGATTCATTGTATTGCTTACCTACCAGTTTGGTTACCTCAAAAAGGGCAAAAGCTCTTAACAGATAGGCTTCTCCGCGCATTCTTTCGTGTCTGAACATAAAGTCCGGGTCATCTTCCAACGATCCGTTTTCGAGCGCTTCAATTACCAGGTTGGCATTGTTTACAGTTCTGTAGGCATATTTTATCATTTCCTGCCCGGGGGAGTTTTGCGATGTTTGGGCATTTTGCCGGTTATACATCAGCATAATATCTGAGGATATCTCAGATTCATTTCCGGGGTAAGGCGCCACCAGGTCGCTATTCAGTGAAGAAACCAGGAAGGGAGATCCTGCCAGTCCGTTGCCCTGATGCCCTAACAATGCGGCATACCCTCCATTGAGTAGTCTTTCGAGGTCAACAACAGAACTCAAAAACCCCTCTGTGGTAATGGTGGGTTCTGTTTCCGTTTCATCCAGCCAGTCTTCGCAGGATGTGGCGAGCATTAAAAGACTCAGCAGAAGTACCGGGATAAAAAGTTGTATTTTGTTTTCTTTCATGTTATAAAGGTTATGTTGTTTGCTCAATGTATCTTTCAATTTTAGTTTTGATATTCTTACTGAAGAATTTTCCACTTGCTTTTCTTTTTTATATCAATCGATTGCGAATTGATTTATATACCCACCGAAATTCCAAACATAAAAGTTCTTGGGTTTGGCGGATCAAACATCAACAAACCAGCATCCATATTAGACATGCTGCTGTATGTGCTGTGTATTCCATTGGGGTCGTAGCCCGGAAAATCAGTGATTGTAAGCAGGTTGTTGCCGATAAAGAAAAGGGTAACGTCCTGGTTATAATTCCATCCGGCAATGGTTTTGGGTAGCATGAAACTTACGGTTACTTCCTGCAACCTGAAATAGGAGGCATCGTGCAGGAATCTGGAGGTTACCCTTTCCGACATTCTGGTATCATAGAGTAAGGGTACATTTGTAGGGTTTTCACTGCTCCATCCTTGGGTTAGTTCTGCTTTGGCGGTACTTCCCGAACCGATGTAACTCATTGACTGTTCTCCAAGATCCAGCAGGTGATGCCCCTGCCTGGTTGTGAACAGAAAAGAGAGATCAAACCCGCGGAAAGAAAAGTTGTTTCTGATGCCACCATAAAGATTGGGGAAAGGTGTTTGGTCGGCAAAATAAGTTGCCATGGATCGAAATTCTTCATCGTTAAGTACTTCTGCATCTATGGTTTCACCGGTTTCGGGGTTGATCACCAATTCGTGTCCGGTTTCCGGATCAACGCCAGCCCATTCGGCCAGGTAATACCCGGCAAAAGGTTCATTTTCGTAAGATCTGTTGAAAAAGCTTTCGAGGTAGGTTTTGTTTTCCGGCAATTTGGTAATTGTAGTATTTACTGTCGAAAGGTTGATGTCCATGCTCCAGTTGAAACCATTATCAGACTGAACGATTTGTGGGGAGAGAAATACCTCAATTCCTTGTGTATTGAGTTCTCCATCATTTTCCCACCTTTGTGTATTTTCGTATCCGTAAAGAACACTAATGGGCACATTATTCATAAGCCCGGAGTTGTTGTAAGAAAAATAGGAAATTTTACCAGCAATTCTGTTTTGCAAAAGGGCAAATTTGATTCCTGCATCCAACTGGGTTGATTTTTCGGGACCAAGCATAGGGTTACCCATATTTACGGGCACCACTGCAGGATATTCACCATAACGATAATAACCTTCGGATTCGGCATCAGGATCGTTTTGGGTAGAGGGTCCTAAAGAGCTCAGATGCAAAAAGTTCGACATTTGAGCATTTCCAACAATCCCGTATCCGGCATGTACCTGCAAATGGTTGACAGCAGTGATGTTGGATAGAAAACTTTCTTTACTCAAAGTCCAGGCTACTGAGGCAGCGGGAAAATGATGCATGCGGTTTTCTTTGCCAAACCTGCTGGAGGCATCCGAACGGAGGGTTAGGTTGATAAGATATTTCTCATCAAAATTGTATTTGAGGTTTCCGTATCCTGAATAAAACCTGTAGTTCTCAACATGTGTCCAAGCTTCACGCAATTGGTTTGATTCCCCATTGGTGTGGACGAAAAGCAATGTCATGCCGGGATTATAAATGGTGTTGCCATTCCAGTTGTAATTTTCCAGAGAGAATCCACCGGTAATATCCAAGCTATGTTTTCCAAAGGTGTTTTGGTAGTTCACGGAATTGTTTCCCGACCAGTTTGACCTGTCGTATCTTCCAATAATGAGCAAGCCGTTATCAGAAGGAGCCACAAAGGGGTGTTTATAATCTTCATTGAGATAATGTTGAAAATCCCAGCTCCACAAACTCTTAATGGTAAGGCCTTCGAGTATTTTAAACTCAGCAAAACCTGAGTTGAGTGTTCTGACTCCTCCGGTTTTGTCCCATGATCTCTCGTTGAGAGCATGAATATTTGTGGGATTATCTTCGTTGAACCAGAACAATGCCTGATTGGTTGGAGATTGAACAGGGTAGACCGGCAGTGCTGAAGTGTGGGCAGTTTCGAACCATTGTCGGGGATTTACATCTCTTCTGTTGGATGCGATATAAAGGTTTAAACCTACTTTAAGTCTTTCGGTGGATTGGTTGGTGAGATTCAAACGAAAGTTTGCTCTGTCGTGTGAGCTGCCATACAGAAAGCTTTCATCTGATCTGTATGTGCCTCCTGCAAAATAGGATGTTCTGTCATCTCCTCCCTGGATCGATCCTCTTACATAATGGTTTACTCCCTGCATATGCATGTTGTTATACCAATCGGTATTGCTGAGGTTGGGTTGGTGAATGGTTCCTTCATTGTCTTCATGGGTTTGTGAATAAAAACCATCATAAGTATGTTTGCTGACAGGGGCAGGTTCTTCAGCATCGGGATAAGAATTTTCGTATGCCTGGTTCAAAACATTCATGAACTGGTCAGCACCCAGCAAGTCCATCTTTTTGGGAGAAGAAGAAACACCCTGGCGGTATGACAATTGAATCTTTCTTTTATCAGTATTTCCCTTTTTGGTAGTGATGGCGATAACACCATTGGCTCCTCTTGCTCCATATATGGAGGTGGAAGCAGGACCTTTCAGTATTTCTACCGATTCAAAATCTGCTGCATCTAATTCTGCCAGTCCACTAAACCTGTATCCTGCCGAATTGAGCGTTGCATTTTCAAAAGGAACTCCATCAACAACGATCAAAGGTTCGTTACCACCATTTACAGATCCTATACCTCTGATTAACATTCTGACATACGCTGCTGGTTCCGCACCCACCGGTGATATATCCATACCAGGTATGGCACCTTCCATGTTTGAAAATATATCCATAGAAACCTGATTTCTCATATCGGAGGGTTTGATCTCAAAGTCTGATAATTGAATCATATTATCATTTCCATGGTCAATTACGGATAGGCTGTCAGTTTTTGTTGACTGCGTATCATCTGCATCCTCTGAAGGTGCCTGCATTGCTCCTGCTAAAGACCATGACGAAAAGGAAACGATTGAAAAAATCAGAAATGTAAAAAAACTATTTTTCATCTGCTTATATTTTATTTTTTGTCATATGGAGTTGTCCATGATCCGCAAAATCAATTCTACGGTATATGCATACTCCAAAATTATTTTGAAATGTTTATGTCAGAAATAATATGTTTGATCCGTTTTGGAAAAATATGAAAAGAACGATTTCTTCTTCCTCTTGCCATCAAAAATGATGATAAACAAATTTGATCATTTAGCTTTAAAAAAGATTGGAAAGAATTAGAACGAAATTACAATGCTAAAAGAGTTAAGCTGAAAATATTGTCTCAAATATCAGGTATGATCATCTCAAATAAGTCCTGAAAGACACTTTGCGTTAATTTGTAAACACCACATTGTCAGGCATTATTGGTTTGATGTCAATGTTATTGATTGTTATTTGAGATATTATTCTGCGTTTAAATTCTCTGCTGATTTTTCTCATGCAAAAAAACAAAGGACTACGAACAAGATTCTGCATTAAAATGGATGTTTTAAAACGTCCTTATTTTTCATTTTTCGGTCATATTCACATATCAATATCCCCTTTGCTGGTTATTAAGTTGTTTCTTCTTCTACCGGTTCCTCAGCATATTTTGCCACGTATTCAGAAGGAGTCATATGATACATTTTCCTGAAACATTTTCTGAAGTACTGTACATCGTTGAATCCTACCATGAAAGCAATCTCATTGATATAGAGTTTGTTTTGTACCAGTATCTGGGCTGCTCTTTTGATCCTGATATTGCGAATCAGAATATTCACAGACAGGTTGGTGAGTGCTTTTAGTTTCCGGTAGATACCTGCTCTGGATACACCGGCTTCAAGGCTGAGTTGATTGACATTAAAATCGGGATTGGCAATATTCTTTTCAATGATCTCTTTTATCTTTTTCAGGAAAACATCATCGGGCGATTCCACTTTTTTATTTTCAGGTTCAAGGTTGAAAAGTTCCCTGTACTTCCGTTGCACAAATTTCCTGTTTTCAAGCAGACTAAGAATAGTGGATGACAAATGCTGAAGATGAAAGGGTTTTGATATGTATGCATCAGCATAGAGTTGCATACCAGTAATTTTATCTTCTATGCTTGCTTTTGCCGTAAGCAGAACAACCGGAATGTGAGAAATCTCCACATTCGATTTCATATCTTTCAGCAGTTCAAAACCATCCATTTGGGGCATAATGATATCGCTCACTACCAGATCGGGTTGCTCTCTCTGTGCTATTTCGATACCAGTTTTTCCATTATCTGCTTCCAATACATTGTAACTGGTTTGCAGCCATTTTACCAAATAATTTCTTAATTCCGGGTTGTCTTCCACAACCAGTAACGTATTATTTTTGCAAGGATGGCAGCTTTGTGTTTTCTTCTTGTCATTTTGGGCAGACATGTATAAGTTGTTTACTACCAGGTGATCTTTGAGTTGTATATGATGGGCGTTTTTTTCATTCATATCATTAGCATGTCCATTGTTGTCATTTACAGGTCTTTTTTCACCGGGAGGTAATAACACCGTAAACTCGGAACCTTTTCCCTTGCATGATTCTACTGATATTTTACCTTTGTGTATTTCCACCAGTGTTTTTGCCAGTGAAAGTCCAATACCCACGCCATCATAAGCGGTTTTTATTCCTTTTTCATCTACCTGATAAAACCTGTCAAAAATATTCTCAATATCCTTTTCAGGTATTCCTATTCCTGTGTCTTTTACAGAAATTTGAATTGACTCTTTGGTTTTCAGATCGCTTTCCTCATTGTTTTCATTTTGCATCACAACCCGTTTTGCTTCGAGTGAGACCTGTCCGTTAGCATTGGTAAACCTAAGGGCATTGGCAAGCAGGTTGGTAAATATTTTGTCGAGTTTTTCGCGGTCGAAACTCATGTATATATCCTCAGGTTCAGAATTGAAGTACAGATGAATGTTTTTTTGCTGTGCGAAATCTTTGAATGAGTTTACTATGTTTTGCAGGAATACAGAGAGATTTCCATATTCGGTTTTCAATTTCAAGGCACCGTTTTCGGCTTTTCTGAAAGTCATGATCTGTTCAAACAGACGCAGGATACGCTCTGCGTTATGACGCATGGTGATGAGATGATCGAGGGTGTCGGCATCATTTGTATTCTGAAATCTGGTTATTAATTGGTCTAATGGACCGATAATTAGTGTAAGTGGTGTCCGCAGTTCATGAGAAATATTGGTAAAAAACTTCAATTTCATTTGATCTGACTGATGGATCTTTTTGGTCATAGACCTGATTCTGTCGGTACTTTCAATAATTTTCTGGTTTCTGTTGGTGAGTTCCTGTTTTTGAGAGACCAGAATTTTATTTTGTTTTTCCAGTTGAAGGCTCTGGTTTTTAATTTTTTCTGTTCTTCTTTCTACTTCTTTTTCAAGCAGTAGTTGCCTGTTTTTCATTTCTTTTACTTTGTATCTGAAAAGTATATACAAAAGCAATGTGAAAGCCAATGAAACAAGGGCTAAAAACCAGGTTGTTTTATAAAAAGGAGGCAGGATGTTCAGGTTTATTGTATGTGTATTTTCGGTCCAGAGACCGTCAGCATTGGTCGATTGCACCTCGAGGGTGTATTTACCATGGGGTAAATTCATGAAACTGATTCTGGGATGTTTTCCCAGGTTGGTCCATTGATTGTTTAAACCTTTCAGTCTGTAACGGTAGTAATTTTTTTGTGAAAGAGAATATTCCACAGCTACCAGTTCAATGGTGATTAATTGTGTTGATGGGGCAATTTTGATACCCCCCTTTTCCTGAATCTGTTGTCTGAAATAATGTAGATCGGGTGTGTTTTCCGTATCGTTGTTGAATGTAATTCCCGAGATCATCAAATCGGGGACAAAAGAACTCTCTTCAATGGTTTTGGGGTCAAAAAAAGTATATCCTTTAGAAGAGCCAAAAAACAGTCTGCCAGTGTCATCTTTACATCCGGATCCGTTGTGAAATCGGTTGGATGAGAGTTTGTCTTCCCGGGTGTACTGAATAAATTTTTCCTGTTGAGGTGAAAACATAAAAATACCGCCACCATTGGTCGACATCCATAAATTTCCTGTATCATCTTCCAGGATCATTTTTACGGAAGCGTTCCACAATTCATTTTGTTGATTATAAATCTGAAAGGTTTGCGTTTGTTTATCATATTTAAAAACACCACCACCATCGGAACCTATCCAGATGTTTCCTTTTCTGTCTTCATGCAGGCATAAAATGCTTCGATCAAGTATTTTAACGAGTTCTCTGTCTTTCACCTGGTGTCTGGTAAAGGTATTCTTTTCAGGGTCATAACTATTGAGTCCGCCACCATCAGTACCGATCCATAAAATGCCCTCAGAATCTGACAATAAAGATAAAATTTTATCATTGCTCAGGGAGTTTTGATTATGCGGATCATATTGGTATCTTTCAAAGGTGTTGTTTTTGCTATCGAAGTACACCAGACCGCCTCCCCAGGTTCCGATCCAGAACTTTCCCTGCTGGTCTTCTTCCATATCCCATACACTGTTTATGGCAGGATTATCTGTTTTGGTAATTTTCACAAGATCAAAATGCTGTAATTTGTTTTGATCTTTCGATAACCGGTAAAAACCACTTTCAAAAGTACCTATCAGCATGTTCTGGTTGCTGTCCTGAATGATTTTGTACACATATTTATCGTTGAATTTGTTACCACCGCTGAAGACATTTTCAGGTATTTTCCATTGTCCTTGTTCGTTAATCATAAGTTTTTTGCCCGCAGATACCCATAGTCTGTTTTTATGATCGTGTGCCAGCGTCATAATATCATTGAGCGGAAGGTTGTTTGTACTGTTTTCTTTTACAGTGTGAAAGTTTCTGGAATTGCTGTAGTGTACAAATAAACCCATTTCCGAACCGATCCATAAATTGTTCCATCTATCTGAAAAAATGGTACGGATGGGTCCTGCATTCATATTGTCAGGCGTAATTTCTTTGATGGAGTGAAATCCGTTGTTATGAGCAGGGATAAAGAAAATCTGACCGGAAATTGTTCCCAGGTATATATTTCCCTCCTTGTCTTTGGATGAAGTTGAAATGGTACCGTGGAAATTTTCAGAAATGATCTCACCGTTTTTCTTGAGTATAGATATTTTTTTGTCTCTCGAACCGATCCATACATTTCCGTTTTTATCTACATCGGCAGAAACAAGATCGTTTTTGAGGTTTTGTTGCTGTTTGTCTGCTGATAGAAAGTACTGGTTCCACTCCAGGGTATTAGGGTCTCTGTAATTTAGCCCATTGCGTGTAACTGCCCAAATACCTCCTCTGTGGTCGGTTCGCAGTTGTTCAATATGGTTACTGCTTAAGTTTTGAAGAGTGGTTCCCTGCTTAAAGTGCTGAAAATGATTCATCACCGGATCATAACTACGTACCCCTTCATTTTCGGTGCCAATCCAGATCAGCCCAGCGGTGTCCTCGGTTATAGATTTTATAAACGAACCATATTGATTTCCGCCAACGTTTTCGGATATGCGGTAATGTGCGAAATTATCCTGAGCAGGCAAATACCGGTTTAATCCGTTTCGGGTACCCACCCAAAGATTTTGCTGAGAATCATAAAACAATGATCTTACTGAGTTATCGCTCAAAGATAAAGAGTCATGGGGGTCAAACTGATAATACTTAAATTCTTTGCTATTGTATTGTATCAGTCCGTTTTCGGTACCGATCCAAAGCATATTGTTTTTATCCATTTCCAGGGCAAAAACTGATATATCGGTTAGAATTTGTTCGAAAGCAAGGTTTTGATCTGCTTTGGTGTAAATTACATGAATCAGAAGAAAAAGGGTGAGGAGTAGATTTCTTATCATAGGAACAGGGTTTTGGTTGGTGTTTTGATTTTTTTTATGTTGGGGTTTGGGTATGTAAAATTACATAACAAGAAGAATCACAAAACCTGAAATATCAAATGATCTCTTTGTTGTTTTGAATTTTCCACAATCTCATTAGTGCTTCCACGTAATAGTAATCGGCATAAATAAGCGGTACGTCCACCTCACTATCATGGGGTTTGCTACCCACACTATGCTTTAAGATAGCCATGGTATCATGCGATAAGTATTCGTCAGATGATAAAGAATTGATTGTATTGACAGCAACATTGAGATATTTTTCTTTAAGATTTTTATTTTCCAGCAGTTCAGACAATTCCACGAGCGCCGAAGAAGCAATAGCGGCTGCAGAAGCATCTTTTTCCTGGTTTTCGAAGTCGGGGAGTTTAAAATCCCAGTAGGGCACAAAATCCTCGGGTAAATGATCGATGTAAAAGTCAGCAATTTGAATAGCAGCATCTTTGAATTCCTGCATACCTGTTTCTCTGTAGCAGAGAACATACCCATACAACGCCCATGCTTGTCCGCGTGCCCATACCGATTCATCTGCATATCCCTGATCGGTGATTTTTTGCAAAACATTTGGACTTGCGCTATCATAAACGAGCACATGGTAGCTGCTGTAATCTTCCCTGAAATGATTTTCGAGCGTGGTAAGCGCATGGTTTATTGCCATATGATAATGATCGGGGTTCCCTCCGTTTTTGGCAGACCAGAATAACAGTTCAAGGTTGAGCATATTGTCGATGATGGTATTATGGGGCCAGTTGTTTTTTCTTTTCATCCAGGGCCAGGAAAGCATGGTACCTACTGCAGGATTGTAAAGGGCTGCCAGAGAATCTGCTGTTTGCAAAAGCCACTGCTTGTATTCAGGGTTTCCTGTGATTCTGTATCCATGACCAACACTGTTGTACATCATAAAACCGAGGTCGTGGGTGTTCCAGTCCAGTTCTTTGAGGGGTTCTAATTTTTCTGAATATTGCATGGCTGCCTCCAGTAATTGTTCATTACCCGAGTATTCATAGGCATACCAGAGCAGTCCCGGGAAAAAACCTGATGTCCACCCACCAATGCCTGTTGAAGACCAGGCATATTCTCCCTGTTTTACCGAACGGGGAAAACCATCATTGATGTCTAACTGCTCTAATGATTTAATGAGTTTTGATTTGCTGTGTTCAATCTTTTTTTCTATATCTGTTGTAGGCAGATTGTTTCTTTTAGGATTACATCCTCCGGTTATTAGAAAGAATAAAAAAATGAGTAAGTATTTTTGCATGTTTTCCTCAGATAATTTTTTGGTTCGTATTTAGTTTTTGTAAGAAAACGCCAAATTATTCATATAATGTTTTTTTTTAAATAGGTATTCATGAGATCGCTTCGCTAAGTTCTTCGTTATTCTCGTTTTTCAAGGAGATCGCCCGCCAACTATACCGTTTCAGTAATTTTTGCCGTGTTGCCTAATTTATAATTATCCTTTTGGGTGTTCATATTATTGTCATGGTCCGGTTCATATAAGTTTTTATCCCTGTTGAGTTTATTGTCGGTTTCAAATGTATTTAATAAAAGTTTAAAAACAGGTGTAAAGAGGTTACCAAAAGGTATAAATTGAGTACAATAGTATTGAGAAGATATCATTCTGATGGAAATGCATGTTTAATAACGGGATGTAATTACACCTAAACCTGGTATTCCAATTGTCTTGCAACTCAAAGTTGCCTGGTGAGTAACAGCATAAATGGAAAGCAAATAATATTGTCTGAGGTCGAGGCACGGCAAAGATTGAACGGATTTACGTATATTTTTTCTATCAGCGGTTATCTCTAAAATCAGCATGATCAGCGTTTTGATACTCATTTTGGTGATGTATTGTGCTCATCTGACAACTGAAATTGGTCTGATGAGTAACAACATAAATGAAAAATTTATTATTTTTACCCTCAGTAGTCTTAATTAAAGACAATGTAACAAGATTCTATGCAAAGAACCTTACCCTGGTTCACACAAATGACCATAAACCCCTGAAATGAAAAATATTTCCGGCATTATAAATCTGATTATAACAGTTTTTGGTTTTCTGTTGAACTATACTCAGGCATATTCCTCAGAAGATTTAAATGCTGCAGGTAAACAACCTCTGTTGAAACTTAACCAGTACAATGGTCTGTCTTCACCGCGGGTATATGATATCAAAAAGGATAGCAAGGGTTTTTTGTGGATCGCTACCAATAATGGTGTCAATCGTTATAATGGTAATTCCATTAAAACCTATCAGGCAGGTGAGGATGCCCATACCTTGTGGTTGAGCACTGTAGAAGAATTGTTTATTACAAGCAACGACCGTTTATTTGCCCTTACCCGAAATGGGTTGAATGAATATGACCCCGCTACAGATGCATTCAGAAGGCATTATATTTTACCCGATGAAAAAAAACAGGTGGTTGTTTATTCTATTGCTGAGCATGAAGATGGTTCTTTATGGCTAGGCACCAGCGAAGGTCTCTATATGTTGCAGGACGAGACTTTTAAAAAGATTGAAATCCAAAACACCGAATTTAAAAACCACTCTTTGATCGTTTTTTTCGACAAGTATAAAAAACTGTGGATTGGTAGTTATCATTATGGTCTTTTTCAATATGATGAGCATACCCAAAGGGTAACCCCTTTTTTGAGACTATGCGGTGAAAAAGATATGCTTCAATCCCCTAAAAAAATCATAGAGATAAAGGAAGACCAGAATGGTCGCCTATGGCTAGCAACATGGGGTGATGGGTTATGGCAATTATCTTCAGACAGAAATCAACTGCGATGCTTTACCCATGATCCTTCTCAACCCAATAGCCCCAGTTCTGATTATTTGAAAATCATTGAGATTGACCGTACCGGGAATCTATGGATCGGTTATGAGGAAGCAGGACTTGATCATTTTGATCTTGATAAAGAAGAATTTATACGTTTTTTTTCATTTCAAAGTGGATCTTCTCTTTATGAGAAACCCAGTGTTTATGATATTTTTATAGATGATGAGTTTTTGATGTGGGTGGGGTTCAGAACAGAAGGGGTTCAGGTTTTTCCCCTTGCCCAAAGTCCTTTTCGGTTGTATCATGACCCCGAAGATGATGCCTACCAGGTATTTTCAATGTTGGAAACAAAATCAGGTTTACTGGCGGGTTCCAAACAATCTGTATATATTTTCGATCAGCAAACGGGTGAATTTACCAGGCATTATCTACCCCAAAAAGAAACTCCCATAGTTTTGGGGAAAGGCAATGATAGTGAAGTATTTCTGGCAACCTACAACAATCATATTTATAAATTTGATTTGCAATCTCATGAATTTACCCTTATTCATCATAATCAACCAGGCGAGGAACCATATCTTGATAAGATCAGGTTGCTTTTTATGCATGAAAACCGTCTTTGGGTTGGGTGCCAATCGGGCTTATACAGTTTAAATGCAGTGCCTTCAAACGATAAACCAAAGTTAATCCTGCAGGAATGGATTCATACCATCAGAAAAGAGGATAATGCTAAAGAACTATGGGCGAGTAGTTACTCAAACAATATATTTAAAATTACTTCAGATCAGATTGAGTACCTTCCTTATAAAGCGGATGGAAGTGCAAAGGGATTTGTGAAACAGCAAAATGAAATATTCATCGGAACAGAAATTGGTTTTTATGTATATAATTTAATAACAGAGGAAACCAATAAACTTGCTGATATTTTCCCATCTCAAAACCTGCAGGTAAATGCTTTAGAGAAAGATGAAAATACAGGCATCTGGTTTTCCTCTTACGAAAGCATTGTTTATTACAACCGGTTAACCGGACGGTCAAGATCTTATGATCGCAGAGACCAGTTGCCTGCCATTCGTTTTAATGATGGTGTTTCGGCTGTGCTCAAAGATGGTAAATTGGCTTTTGGGGGGCGTGGAGGTTTTATCACGTTTCATCCCCTGGATTTTAAAGCGCAAAAAAACAGTTCAGTCGTTGAGTTTACCAACCTGAAAATTTTTAATGAAGATGTGGTTGCAGACCAGGAGGGATCTCCTTTGACGAAAAATATTTCTGAAACCTCATCCATTACTTTCAAAAATCATCACAGCACCATTACATTTGAATTTAGTTTACTGAGTTTTGCAAACCGTTCCAGACACAGATATCAGTATCAGTTATCAGGTGTTCATGATGACTGGATTGACCTCGGTAATCAGAACCATGTGACCCTGACCAACCTGAAATCAGGCAATTACACCCTTAAAATCAGAGCTTCCAATCAGGATCACGTATGGAGTAAAGAGAACAGTATTGATATTACCATTTTGCCTCCCGTATATCTTTCGTGGTATGCCTTTGTCATTTATTTTTTATTGACAGCAAGTGTTTCTGTGGTAATCATAAGATTTATCAAAGTAAGAAACAAAGAAAGAAACGAGATCAAAAACCGGGATATCAAATTTAAAAACCTGAAACGCCTGGTAAAACAAGAGAACAAATTTCATGAGATGAAAGTGAATTTTTTCACCAATATTTCTCATGAGTTTCGCACTCCACTCGCATTGATATTGGCTCCACTGGAAAGTTACATGCGTTTGGGAAAAGTGCCCGATAAGGAGAACATGGATATCATGTATAAAAATGCAGAAAGGCTGAACAGACTCGTTACACAGCTGCTTGATTTCAGAAAAATTGAATCCGGTAAACTGGATATGGATCTTTCTATGGGAAATATTGCCTCTTTTTGCAACAGGAAAGCCCTTTTGTTTAACTCCCTGGCAAAAAGAAAGGGTGTGAAATATTTCATTGAAACAGCAGTTGATACCAGAATGACTGAGAACGTATGGTTTGATACCGATAAACTCGAAAAAATCATCTACAACCTTCTTTCCAATGCCTTTAAGTACACCGACTCTGGTTTTGTGAGTTTCACTTTCAAAACAGAAACGATTGATGATGAAAACCACCAGGATCAGCAGAAAAACCACAAATCCTGGGGCATTATTACAGTTTCAGATTCAGGCAAAGGGATCACAAAAGATGATGCCAGTCATATTTTTGAAAATTTTTTCAGCAAAACAAACAGCAAAAAGCACCATGAATTGCCTTTTACTGAACCGGGTACAGGCATAGGATTGAGTTTAACCAAAGAACTCACCGAAATTCATCAGGGCCATATATCTTATAAACCCCGTTTACCCAAAGGGTCTGTGTTTGTTGTAAAAATACCCCTTGATCTGGCACCAACCCAGGCAGAAATAAAACCTGAAGAAAAAGAAGATACTCTTTTAAAACCTTTTAAAACCCAAAAGATTCAACCGGCAGTGCCCACTGAGAAGAAAAAAGATGCAGAGAAGAAAAAAGATGTAGAAGAGGAAACTTACCGTATTCTTTTGGTTGAAGACAATGCAGACCTCCGCAGATACATGAAGAAAGAACTGGAGGGAGATTTTGATGTTTTTCTTGCTGAAAATGGGCAATACGGACTGAACCTGGCCCGGAAAGAGATACCAGATATAATTATTTCAGATATTGCCATGCCTGAAATGGATGGTATTTCCATGTGCGAAGAATTGCGACGAGATATTACCACACGTCATATTCCATTGATCATTCTCTCCTCTCATCAGTCACCTGCCACAAAAATAAAAAGTTTTAAAGCGGGTGTAGATGATTATGTAACCAAACCTTTTTCTACCGAAATACTGCGAATAAAAGTAACCAATCTGATTGAGCGCCAGCAAATGTTGCATAACAAATTCTTACGCGAATTGCAGATTGGTTCTGTTGAGGCTACTGTAGAAAGTGCTGATGAGGCCTTTTTGCGAAGAGCACTTGAGGTAGTGCAGGAAAATTTAAGTAACGATAATTTTTCGGCAGATGATTTTGCAGATAAGATGGCAATGAGCAGGGTTCATCTTTACCGTAAACTTAAAGCACTTACCGGTCAGGCAGTATCAGATTTTGTAAAAACCATCCGTTTGAAGGTAGCAGCCGATTTGTTGAAAAATCAGCGTATCTCGGTAAAAGAAACCTCTTATCAGGTGGGCTTTAACGATCCAAAGTACTTTTCCCGGTGCTTTCGGCAGCAATTTGGCATGAAACCCAAAGAATATGCTGATCGTTGATCATGATCAGAAGGTTTGTTCTATGTCACCTCGTTATTCAGTCAAAAATAGTGATCATTTTCTTTGGCCGATCAAAGGAGTGATTTCTTCATCTCTTTTTTCCATGATTTTGTCATACAGTAGCAATGCTTCCAGGTAATAATAATCTGTATAGATAAGCGATACATCTGCCTCCACTCCCCAGGGGTCTCTTCCAATGGAATGTAAAAGATAGGCCTGATTCGTCTCTCCTGATTTGTATTTACCTGAGGAAAGTGTTGTTAAAATTGATTGAGCGGTTTGGAAATACTGTTCTTTATTTTCGCTTTCTGATATACTGAAAATCTGCAAAAAAGCAGAAGCACTCACTGTAGCGGCAGAGGCATCTTTGATCGAATAACCCGGTGCGTTCTTATCAAAGCTCCAGCCCGGGATTTGATCTTTGGGAAGTTTCTGTATGAAAATATCTGCCATCTTTTCAGCCAATATCAGGTATTTTTTTTCTTGTGTTTCCTGATAAGTGATAATGCAGGCATATATCATCCACGAGAAACGAACAACTGGTTCGATAGATGGAATCGTATTGTTTTTTTGGGGTGGGATACTGATTTCTTTTTTATTTTCCATGGAGGAAAATTTTATGGATACTTCTTTTGTAAGAAGATTGTCCATACTATCCAATACAGGAAGTCTTTTGTCCATCGATTTCACAGCTAAATCAAAATAATCAGGCTTGCCATTGCGGGCTGCCCAAAAAAGCAGATGGTAATTTAAGATATGATCCCAAAAAGGAGACTGCACTTTTTCTGAAGGGTTGTTCACTTTATGTCCTCTATTTAGAGTTTTCTGCAATAAATCATAGTGAATCAGATCAGCAGCCTTCATCAAAATCTGGTAATAGGAAGAATCGCCAGTGGCTGCATATCCGTTTCCAAAACTTAACATTAAAGAATGCGCAAAATCCTGTCTGTTGAAGTAGGTTTGCCAGTCAGGCATAAGCATTTGAGTATACCTGTGGGCATGATCTTTCCAATATGTGTCTCCTGTAAAAGCATATATATTCCAGAGTATCCCTGAATAGTATCCAGCTGTCCAGTTTGAAACACGCGTAAGATTCCAGTTTTTTTGTCCCTTGCCAATATTACGGGGCATAAAACCCTCCTCCATATCACTTTGGGTGGTCATAAAAGTTTTTTGTACGCAATAGTCAATTTCTTTTTTCGCATCCAAACTTTTATCTTGCTCACACATGGTGAAAATCCCCAAAAAAATCAACAGAAAAATGTTTCTTTTCGCCTTCATAAGTATCGTGTTTTGATGGATTCTGTGCAAAAGATCTGTTTTTTATCCCAAAAACCAGTATTCGGGATATTTGGCAACATTGGGCGTATGGAAAAAACAGAGTTCTTTTATAATATGTTCCGTTCATAGTGTTTTTGTTCGCTACACCCCTGAAACGAATGACAGCAGCAGAGACCAATTGAAAGTAGGCAATGTTGATTGAGGATTGGATGTGTAAAACTAAAAATAATTACAGAGATGCGATCATCTGATTGTCTCAAACAGGAAAGAGTAATGTATCATAGAATTATCTATTTTTAACGTAGCTTTGTAACAAGTAAACAATCATCACCTTAAATTGAGATTATATTTCTGATGGTAGGATTGCGATAAGGATATATTTGTGTTTTAATAATTAGTACTTTATATGCCTAATAGAAATATTTAATAACCCACTAAAAACATTGATTATGAAGAAATTATTTACACTTTTAATGATTATTTCCATCACAACAGTAGCAAATGCACAATTTTCTGTTGTTGTATTGGATTCCCTTACCGAAGGAGGATTTTATAAAGACAATGCACTCCTTTTTACACCTGAGGGTTATGATGAACCCCAGTCATCTTATGTGGTTGAAGATATAACCGATGGAAATGATGTAACATTTCCTGCTATCACCCTATCAGAGGAAGCAATGGGAAGTGTTACAGGTGCTTTTCAAAGTTGGCCATCTTTTGACTATGTTTTCCCCAAGACCGTTGACCGGAATTCCGGAGATACTATAATCATTGAATTTGATATGATGTTTAGTAGTACAGGAGGATCAGGAGAAGGGGGAAGGGTAAATTTCACTTTGCTTTCAGAGTTGCCCGATGGTGGCATTACAGAAACTGACTTTGGCATTCCGGCCTATCATTTTTGGTTATTTAACGGAAACTACAGTGCCGCTTTGTCATATGGGGGTGAATTTGAGGACAATCCGGGGTGGAACAGCGGCGCAGAAGGATATTATTACAATGAAAACGCCGGTGCTCCAGACGAAGCCGTACTTTATCCAGGATCGGATGACTATCCCCTTGTTCCGTATTCCAAAAATCAATCGGGAACAGCCTATTTTTCTACCACACATTGGAAACACTATACATGGGTGATCACACAGGACATGATGCATTTATACTGGAGAGATACCGGCGCAGACCCTTCGGAAGACGAAGAGATCGTATTTATGGCCATTCCCAAAAACAGCAGTCTTGATTATATCAACGAAGTACATGAAACTTTTGCTGCTTCATTACCACCCGGTTATGACTGGTTTGAACAAGTAAATGGAATCAGATTCTGGGGCAGAGGAGCCGGAGATAACAACACCTATTTTACAAATCTTAAAATCACCAAAACAGGTACTCCGGTATCTACCTATGCCGAATTCCAAAACCGACCCGTCTCTCAAAGGCGACCCAAAGCAGATGCAGGTTCTTATGATTTACCCATATTGCTATACAACGGTACTGATGGAGGTACTACCTCGGTAACGGTGGAACTGATAGACGGCGATGCCGCACATGTAGATGATTTTACCTCAGAAACAGTAGTTTTTGAAAATACAACCACCGATCTGCAATCGCAGTCATTACCGGTTACAATCGTAGATCTCTACCAGGATGAACCCGCAGTGCTTGTTTTTGAGATTACCAATGTTGAAGGCGGTGATTTTCCATCTCCCGGACCTAACAGGCAGTTTGAACTTACCATCAGACCTTCCGGTGCGGAACCCAACAGTATTCATGAAACATCAGAAGATTTTATCACCCTTTATCCTAATCCTGCCATAAATTCCCTGAGAATTATCAATGAAAGGGGTGATCAGGACTTCATGGTTCAAATATTCGATATTACAGGAAAGATGGTCTTATCAAACAATAGTATCGATGAGCAAATTGATGTTTCTTTTCTGAAAGATGGTGTATATTATATAAGATTATCAGGCAAAGAGCAGATCATAACAAAAAAGTTTTTAAAGAAATAGACATAGCATGTATCAAAATCTAAAATATTTGATTTTTGAATGTGTTTCTAAAATGAAGGATGCGTAAAAAACAGGACGGGAGAGTAAAACTCCCGTCCTGTTTATGGCTGGTTTTATTTCTTGATAAAATCTTGCAACTTTTGTCATCATTTTTTTTGCAGGTTGATATCTTACCAATTTACCCTTGTACAGTTGATTGTTGTTGAATTATGAATTTTAAAATATAAGAATCATGTTACGAATGAAAGTGTTGAATTTTTTCAGGATACTGAGTTTTTTTCCACTGTTTTTAATCCCTGCTTTGGGTTATGGTATGAAAACCTACACCAATGATCTGCCGCAGCATAATCCGGTTGTCAAATATGATATTGCATGGACAAGTGATTTTAACTGGGAGCGTGTAGTATCGATAGAAGATATGCCGGGAGAAACCCTGGAAGACCAACTTGAAAATGCACAGCAGCAACTTAGCGGGCAGGGAGGAGGAGTTGTTTTCTTTCCTGCAGGTACGTATTACTTCAGAGATCATATATTGCTCAAAACGGGTATAGTGATCAGAGGATCAGATCCTTTAAATTCGGAAAAGCATAACCCCGTGGTGCCCCATGAATTTCCCAAAGCTTTTACTGATGCCCGCGAACCAAGATATCTTCTGGGAACAAAATTCATTTTCCCTGAATACCAGCCCTCTTTTACCGGCAATGGTACCGATGTAGAAACAGCCTTCAAAGGTATTCGGCTGGAAGATGCTTATAATGCTGATTACACAGGAGTGGTCAATATTGACATCCTCAACGGGCATATAGCCCTTGGCAACGCCGATGCATTGCAAACAAACTACGAAGACGGCAAAATGAACGGGCATGTAATTGTTTTCGGCAATATTTTGAAAAATGCTGCAGTGGTGGCCGATCATGTCCCGGATGCATTTCAACATCCCTGGCAACGATGGACACACAGGGAGTATGGCGCCATAACCGTTTTTGCATGCCGCAATATTCTGGTTGCCAACAACAGGATACCTGAATATGACCGTGCCAATTTTATGATGAGAAATTATACTTTGTACCCTACCGAAAAAGATTTCAGAGAAGAAACCAACATTACCACTTACGATGTATTGTTTGATTATCAGAACAGAACCGGTATAAGGGTAAATTTTCTGCAAATGATGCATCAGCTCGACATCTGGACTAAACATGACGAGTTGCAGCAGGCGGTTGAAAACGGCACCCATGAAGAGTTTGTGACTCCAGGTACCCTTGCCAAAGGTATTGTGATCAGAAACAACTACGTTTTTACCACCGGCAGGGGTGGCATTAAAACCACCGGCGATTGTGCCTACGTGGGGTTCAATATTGTACGTTCAAAACCCAATGTGGTACTCCCCACAGCAACCGGTACATACATGGATGCCCATGTAAACGATATGAGAGCGATTGAAGTACGTGGATGGCGATGGACCGTTGAAGGAAATGATTTTGAAATACATAGCAACTATACTCCTGAAGGGATAAAGTTTAATGATGGAGAGGGTATCATGCACGAATCCTGGAAAAATGTGGGTGTCCGCGACAGTAAGATCATCAATAATGTTGGCAACAGGTATATCTGTTTGTGGAGAATACCTGTGAGGGGACTGGAAATCAGCGGAAACCGTATGCGTATCAAACCCAACTGGCATGCTGCCTTTGTCAACAGTCAGGCTCGTTTCAGTGCCGAAAACCTTGTAGACCTGCCCGTTGAAAATCTGGTCATTGAAAACAATATTACTGAGGGTGGGGGGATCAAAACCCTTGGTGAAAATGGAAAAGGAAACGTGATCAGGGGAAACCGGCATACTTTTATCAATGAAGGGAAAATTGAGGATTTTACAGGAAGTAAAGTGGAAGACAATGTAAACTATATGATTATCACTGATGAATAAGAGAATTCTGCGAAAAAGAATAATATCTTTCCTTCTTATATTTGGAATTTCTCTGATTGCTTTGCAGGCTCAGAACCCATGGGAAAGCACTACTTACCCTGACGAGTCGGGTTTTAAACTGAGAATGTCACCAATGTTGTGGCGAATTGCCGATCAGGGGTTTGCCCAACGCTCTTTGTCGCGTTCTACCTGCCCCGATACCGGACTACCGGTAACCACCTGGGCACTGGAAGGGGAAACCATCTTTTCCCCTTACACCGGACGTGCCTATGAGCAGGGTAGGGTAGGATACTTTGGCGCCCTGGAAAGAAACGAAAAAGGTGAGATCGTAAGGTTTGGCGGAGATCCGTTAAAAAAAGAACTGCCACCCGCTACTGCAACACTTTTGCTTGATAACGATAATGCAGCGGCAAAAGGCTTTCTTTCCATACCCGGAAACATGCGTCAGCAATATCATTTTGCCTGTAAAAACTGGGCCAGGTTTTATCCATTGCTTGGAGATGTAATGGGTGAGCAGTGGAAGAAAGAATTTTATGGTTGGATATCAGATTACAGCGAAGCACGTCGCCCTTCAGATGGACACAGACAGTATGCAGATTTGCCTGTTCCTCATAATCTGGTAGGGGAACCTGTTCACCTGCTCGGGGGAAACCCCCAAAACGGAGGCACCGAAAATCATAAGACTATGTGGCGAACCAGTGGATTGCTTTACAGTCAGCTTTTTCCTGATACAACTTTTATCTCCGGTTATCCGGCAAAAGAGGCAGAAAACCTTATTACAGAAATGATCCGGGATTACCTGCAGCGATTATTGATCACCGGAAACGGTGAATACGACTCACGGGTTTACTATCCGCACAGTATAGAACCTTTTCTCAATTTGTATGACTTTTCGCCCCATGAAGAAACCCGTGCCATGGCCAAATTTGCCCTTGATTATTACCTGGTTACCTATGGATTGAAAACCATCGATGGAGCCATTGCAGGGGCACAAAAAAGGGGATACCTGCCATCAGATAAACCCTCAGAAATGCACACCATACTCTGGGGCTTTTTCGCCAATACATCAGCAGATATGTCTGATGCCATTGCTCCCATCCATCAGGTTACCACTTCTTACCGGCCTAATAAAATCATTTGGGATATTGTGCACAAAAATGTACAGCTTCCTTTTGAAGCAAAAATGGCACGTCCTTTCTATCATATGAACAACCCCTTTTCTTTTGCCGAAACGTATTTTAATTCTCGTAGTTATGGATTGGGAAGCATCCAAATGACCATCATAGATAACCCTAATCAACAGATGATATGGAGCATGGTAGCGGAAGGAAACAACGGACCCCTGGCATTTAGCGGAGGTCATCCTATGCGCAGAAGCACCTCGGGGCATAGCCCTTATACGCAGGTATTGCAATCCGAAGGGTCTGTAATCGTGCTCACCGCTCCCACAAAGTTGTTGCAAAATACAGATGAATTTATACGCAAGGAACATGAAGAAAGAGGAAAACGATTTCCCGGATACGATCCTGATGAAAGAAACGGACTGAACCACGAAGTTGAGAACCGGCAAAACCATGCAAAAGATAGACTGAAAGACTTCTCTGCGCCTGAATCTGATATACCTGAGGAATATCAAATATTCTGGAACAATAGCCGGGATATGGCAGCAACCTGGTTTT
>CAZPVB010000022.1:0-32769 GCA_964589855.1 uncultured Bacteroidales bacterium | reverse complement strand
CTGCAAACTATCATTTACTGGGTTGATTTTGTGGATATTATTCCATCAAAAAAAAACCGGGTTATTTGCCTTCCAAAACTATTTTCGTGATCCCTACAGGATATTCCTGATTAATGGTTTCTACAATTTTTTGATAATCAGATGGGATCGAAACAAAATCCAACTCGTTGATGTCAAGCATCAATATCTTTAATCGATGCTGTTGTTTTAAGTAGTGAAAGTAACTTTCCTGAATTCCTGATAAATAATCTTCTGAAATATTCTTTTCAAAAGCTCGTCCCCGTTTCTTAATGTTCGTCTTTAGTTTAGGCGTATTCACAAACAGATGCACTAATAGTTCGGGTTTGGGTATCTTATCATTCATAATATTGAAAAGTTTGTAAAACAATTGAAATTCATCATTGCTGAGAGTTTTCCGTGCAAAAATCACCGATTTATGAATAAAATAATCAGAAACAATAAGAGAATGAAAAAGATCGAGGTTAGACAACTCTGATTTCAATTGCTGATATCTGTCTGATAAGAATGAAAGTTCAAGAGGAAATGCATATCTCTCCGGGTTTTCATAAAATTTCGAGAGAAAGTTATTGTCCTCAAACTGTTCAAGTATGATCCTGGCACCATATTGTTGGCTAATCATTTTGGCAAGGGTAGTTTTTCCAGCCCCTATATTTCCTTCAATAGCAATATAGTTATAGATAAATTTCATGAACACTTATTTACATTGGTGTAATAGTTCCTTTTACCTGGTACTTTTATATATCTGTAGTCTTAATTGGTATAATAGCTAAATAATTCAGGTTTGATACAAAGTTACCCTTAACTCATCTTTGCTCAGATGCAATAATTCATTTACTGATTTTTTCAAAACAGGATGTTGCCAATCTGGAGCTATATCGTTAAGTGGTACAAGGGTGAAATTTCTCAAATGCAACCTGGGATGCGGAATGATAAGATCTTTTGAATTGAGAACAAAATTTTCGTAAAACAAAATATCTATATCCATGCTACGGGAAGAATATTTGTTTCCTTCTCTTATCCGACCCAGTTTTTCTTCGGCATCCAAAACCCATTTAAGTAAAAGATCGGGTGATAATTGTGTACTGACCTTTATTACCTGGTTGAAAAAATCGCTTGTGGCATGAAACCCCCATGACTGCGTTTTGTATATGGGTGACAAATTCAATATCTGCATGTTATCTTTTACAAGCATGCCTTGTACTGCCTTAAAATTTTCCAATACATCTCCCTGGTTGCCTCCCAAAAGTAAAAAGGCAATATTGCCAGATCCTTTATAATCAGATTGACTGGGTAATGGCATGATATTTTTTACTTTGATGTAATATTGTTAATTTTGATACGACTAATGGAATGTTTGACAGAAATGAGCAAAAGTATACAATTTCTCTTTTAACCTATAATTGTTGTCATATTTATTCATTTTGACTAAAATACAAACAAAATTACCGGAAATTATTTGATTTGAAATTTAATTAAATTAATCACAAAATCAATATTATTATGAAACAGTTTTTTAAGTTTATGTTTGCTTCCATGTTGGGATTTTTCCTGATATTTTTAATCATCTTTTTTGTTTTTGCCGGCATTGTAGCGAGCATTGGTAAAAAAGAAACCGTTGAAGTTAAACCCAACTCTGTTTTGCATCTTACTTTAGATAAGCAAATTGTAGACAGAGCATCTGAAAATCCTTTTGAGGATTTTAATTTTTCAACTTTTGCACCTGATCAAAGTATTGGATTAAATGATTTGATTACCAATATCAGAAAAGCGAAAGAAGATGAAAACATAAAAGGTATTTTTCTGGATATGACATTTGTCATGAGCGGTTGGTCTACCTTAAGGGAAATACGAAATGAGTTGCTTGATTTTAAAAGTGCGGATAAATTTATTGTGACTTATAGTGAAAGTATTACCCAGGGTGCCTATTATCTGGCAACTGCATCTGATGTTTTGTATATAAACCCGGAAGGACTTGTGGACTTCAGAGGGTTAAATGCAAATGTTATGTTTATAAAAGGAATGCTTGATAAAATTGGTGTGGAGGCGCAGGTGATCAGGTACGGAAAATACAAAAGTGCCGGAGAACCCTTGTTTCGCACCGATCTGAGTGAGGAAAACCGTACACAGATTTCGGGATACCTGAATTCTTTGTGGAACACTGCCTTGAAAGACATTTCGGAATCGCGCAATATACCCATCAATCAGTTAAACGATATCGCTGATGAATTCCAAACCCGGACACCCCAAATGGCGCTGGAAGTGAAAATGATCGATGGGTTGGCGTATGAGGATGAAGTTTTTGATTTTATGAAAGAAAAACTGGAGATTGATCAAACGGAGGATATCAATTTTATTACTTACGGTAAATACAAAAATACGCCTTTGCCAGAGAGCATGCTTCCCATGGGTAGCCGTGATAAAATAGCGATTATATACGGATCGGGATCCATTGTATCTGGTGAGGGCGATGCCGGTAACATGGGAGCGGACCCTATTGCAGAATCTTTCAGAAAAGCAAGAAAAGACAGTAGTGTAAAAGTGGTTGTTTTCAGGATCAACAGTAGTGGTGGTAGTGCTCTTGCTTCAGAGGTAATGTTAAGAGAAGTAATGCTGACCACAGAGGTAAAACCAGTAATTGTAAGTATGGGTGATGTAGCTGCCAGTGGGGGATATTATATCGCCAGTTACGCTGATAAGATTATCGCTAATCCCAATACGATTACCGGATCTATTGGTGTTTTTGGTGTTATTCCAAACGCCCGTGAATTGTTGAATGATAAAATGGGTATCACTTTCGATAATGTAGAAACCAATAGATTTGCCGATCTGGGTAGTTTGAACCGTCCACTCACAAACGCTGAAAGACAGCTCATTCAAAATGAAATTGACCGTATTTATGAAACTTTCATTAACCACGTTGCAGAAGGACGTGGCATGCCGGTTGCCGCAGTTGACAGTATTGCCCAGGGAAGGGTATGGAGCGGCATTGACGCCAAAAGAATTGGGCTCGTTGACGAATTAGGCGGAATGCAATTTGCTGTTGAGACTGCCGCCGAGATGGCCAATCTGGAAAAATATCGCCTTGTTGAATATCCCGAGCAAGAGAATTTCTTAGAAATGCTAATGGAAGATTTTGGGGGCGTGGAGTCAAGAATCTTAAAAAACAGATTGGGCAACTCATATCAGATATATCAGCAATTGCAGGATGCAACCGAGAATACGGGTGTTCTGATGCGTATGCCTTATGATATCTATATCGAATAAAGGATTTTTTAAAAACCTTCGCGAAAATTATTCAAAAAAACCCTGATATGTCTTACGCACATCAGGGTTTTTTATTTATTCGGTTCCGGATTTCCGACATCCTTTTACACTTGCGGATATCTTTTCATTATCTGTGTTGGTTTCATTAACAGATCTACATATTGAGCTCTGCGATAAGCAAAAGGGTCTTTCAGTTTTGCTTTGGAGAGTTTTCCTCTGAATTGATCCAGTGAATTGTAGTTATTTTTTTCCATCCATTGCTCCAGATCAGAGAGCATGGTTGAAATGTGGGGTACTTTATTTTTGTAAACCGTACTAACTGCTTGTCCGCACTGGGCACCCGCCATAATTACTTTTGCCAGGTCTTCACCGTTGAAAATACCGGTATTACTACAGATATCACCTTTTATCTGATCGAACAGCAATCCTGCGTAGCGTAAAGGCAATTTATAATCGCCAGCCTGCGAAAGATTAAAAGGACTGTACATATCCTGCGCATCAAGATCGATATCTGGTTGGAACAACCGGTTGAATAGCACAAAACCGTTCACTCCTGCCTTATCCATCTGGCTGATGATCTGAAGTGGATTGGTGTAGAAGAAACTAAGTTTTACACTTACAGGAATTTTCACCTTCGATTTTACCTCTTTTAAGATATCAAGTTGTTCCTTTTCCAGGTTTTCAGCACTCTGGTTCTGGTCTTTAGGATTGGCATAAAAGTTTAGCTCCAATGCATCAACTCCTGTTTTTTCAACTTCCTCGGCATATTGAACCCAGGTTTGTTGATTAACACAATTTAAACTTCCAATCACCGGAATATCCAGTGCCTTTTTCAGATCAGATAGTTTATCAAGATGTTCCTGAGGGCCAGCATGCTGAAGATCGGGAAACAGGTTGATCATTTCAGCATTTCTTTCAGTGTATTCATTCAGTTCCTCTTCCATTTGTAAGCTCTCGAGATTGATCTGTTCTTCAAAAAGAGATTTGAATACAATGGCAGCAGCACCTGCATCTTCCATTTTTTTTGCCATATCTATGTCAAGTGTAAGATTGCAGGCTCCAATAATCAAAGGGTTTTTTAATTCAATACCCATATAGGTAGTTTTCAATCTGCTCATATTAGTTTTGCTTTTAATTAAGTATTAAAGTTATTGTTCGAAAGTATGAAACTATTTTATCAAATACAAAATAAAAACGACAAAAGAACTTTGATTGTATAAAGTCTATGTGTCAAATATCGGGTCAAAGATAATTTAAAAATCAACTATATTCCATATATAAAAGATCATTTATTTAAATTAACAGTAATCAGTACCGGCCAGTGATCAGAAATAAATACACTATCTTTCACCTGATGATCAACACGGTAGTCGTCAACATCCCAGTGTGTGCTCACATAAATATGGTCAATGGGATTTTCCGTTGCTCTCTCTTCCCAGTCTTGTTGATAACCATTAAAAGTGGAAGTATATAAGGGCAGGTCGGATGGAGAAATATATTGTGAATTAATCAGACCTGCCTGTTCATTAAATACCTTCTGAAGATTTTCATACAAATCCAATCCTGCATATTCAGCATCTTTTCTGATATTAAAATCTCCAGTAACAATAACGGGTTTTCCACCGGCAATTTCGGTGATCATTTTGGCAATTACCTCCGGAGATTTTTGGCGTGCAACATTTCCACGATGATCAAAATGGGTATTAAATACATAAAAATCATTGCCTGTTTTCTTGTCCTTAAATTGCGCCCATGTAGCAATGCGTGTAATAGCAGCATCCCAACCGATACTGGCTGTTTCATGGGGAGTTTCGGATAACCAGAATTGAGAATGATCTAATAGGGTAAGATTATCCGAGTGGTAAAATATTGGTGAATACTCTCCCTGTAACTTCCCATCATCTCTCCCCTTTCCGACATAATCGTAGTTTTCAAGCATGTTTTGCAAATCCATGATCTGATTATGCAGCACTTCCTGCATGCCAATAACATCAGCTGATTGCTCTTGCAAATATTCTGCAACCATGTTTTTACGGTTATCCCATCGATTTATACCATCACCAGGATTGTCGTACCGGATATTAAAGGAAATAATTTCCAGATTCATATCCTGTTTTGGGGTTGAACATGAGAAAAAGATCATTGAAAACAAAAAAGTAAGTAAAAATAATTTCTTCATCAGTGTGTAATTTTAATAATCGGTTACAATCCAGCTCTTCAGGAGAACTGACTTGTGAAGTTAAATCTATATGTAAAAAAAATAATCAGCATCGTACTTAAGGAAGATTGTTATAACTCAATTTATGAGTTGAGTCTAAAAACTTGTTTTTAGTAATTCGTGTAAATTTTTCATACTAAAATCATTCATACATAATAATCAAATGATTTAGAAACATAGAAAGATTGCAAAAAGCAATAAAACTAAAATTAATCATGACCCCGTTTATTATGACCATTTATTTAAAACGTTAAAATTACGGTTTTTCATTGATTTAAGGGATAGGATTAAAAACAGAAAATTGCAAAAAATAATTTTTTTGCTTATCTTCACAAAGATAAATCTATGATTTTTACAATTTACCAATTCTTTTTTGCTTATCCTAAAACCCATTGAATTTTTCATATAATGCCTTTTCCTTTTTACCAACACAAAGTTCCATCCCAATCTCAAAACAATAAGACATATAAATTAATTCAATCATTAAATGCAAGAGAATATTTTTAAATCTTTCAGCGATCATAAAAGCAGAATCGTCAATGATCTGTTAAAGATTTGACATTTCTTCCTCCGGTCTGAGGTTCCCATTTTTCAATTTAAAAAAATTGCAACCAACTGTTATTCAACATGCAATGCAGTAAAATAAAAAATCTAAACGTAAAGAAATATGAGTCCAGTCTAAAAACTTGTTTTTAATAATTCGTACAAATCCATCACTCCTTTAAGCATCTAATTATCAATCCTTTAAATTCGTGGAAATTCGGGTAATTCGTGGACAATTACCATTTTACACTGTACTTAAATATCAATTTTACTTTTTACTGGACTGCAATTAATCAGAACAGTAACTTTACAATTTAAATAACCAGCATATGATCTTTTTCCTAAACATAAGTATTTTTCGAAACATGTTTTTATCACTAAAAAGCAAGCGTAAAAACTTTTCTGATTCTCCCATCAAAACATCTCAAATATTCTCTGTAGGCATATCCTTTCTTTTTTTATTCATTTCGTGCGACAAAATTGATCCGCCCTATACAACAGAAAACCTAAATCAAGATCCGGAGGAGGAGGTGGTGATAAGGAATGTTCTTCTGGAAGAATTCACAGGTCATCAGTGCCCTAACTGCCCGGAAGGAATCAGCACTTCCCAAACCCTAAAGGATTTTTATGGCGACCAGTTGATCATTGTATCTATTCATGCTGGTTTTTTTGCCAAACCCTCAGGCAGCACCTTTCAATATGACTTCAGAACAGATATGGGTGAGGAGTTGAATGCTTATTTTGGTGTTGAACGCAATCCGATGGGTATGGTAAACCGCAAACAATATGAAGAATCTCTTTTGCTTGGACATACAGCCTGGGGATCTGCTATTACTGAATTTACCGATTATGATCCCCTTTTTCAGATCAGCATTTCAAATCAAAAATCAGATGATCAAAACAACTTTGAGGTGGATGTAACAGTAAGAGCTTTGCAAAGTATAGACAATATTTATCATCTGGTTGTTTTGATTACAGAAGACAAGATTGTAAAACCACAGAAAACAAACAATCCCAATATTGAGGGTGGAGTGATTATGGACTTTGAACACAACCATGTATTCCGAAAATCCATCACAAATATCTGGGGAGACGCTTTGAATGAATCATCCATGGAGATCAATGAGCAATTGACCGAATCTTATAATATAAGTTTGGATGATGACTGGAATCCGGCAAACTGCCATATTGTTGCTTACATTTTAAATACCGAAACCCTTGAGGTAATGCAAGCTTTGGAAACCCCGCTCCAGGAATAACAGCAATTATATTTTCGGTTACATGAGCATAAATCTAAAACTAAATCCTGCGTGTGTATTGGATGTGGGAAACTGATTAGATACAAACGGGTTGGTGATATTCCGGTCATAAAATAAACGCATAGTAACCCGCTGACTTACCTGGTAATCTGCAGAAAAGTTAATGGCTACATTATTTTGCCCGGCTGAGATCACATCCACCTCTTCAATTAGTTTTCTGAGTACAGTGCGGTTTTGACGGAAAGACAGGTCAAACCTCAGCACCAGATCACTCTCTACTCTTTGTGTATTGCCTCCCTGGGCGATATTAAATGCCAGATCTTTAAACCTGTATCCGGTTCCTATGATAATTTCTCTACTTTTTACATCCGTAACCTGATTGTTGGCAAAACTCAAACCAATATTCCGTGAGCTACGATATTCAAACCGGGTTGTAAGACTGTTTACCCAGGTCATATCTATACTTATCAATGGGCTAAATTGCTCGGATATGGAAACCTGACCGATTTCGTATTCAGGAATAAAATTGCCCGAATTATCCATAGACGATGGGAAACCACTATTTTCACGATACTGTGCTATACTTCTGAAGGAGTTGACGGTGAAAGTACTTCTGTAACCATGTGCAACAGTAATGGTTTGAAAATATTCCATGAGAGCTTGTATTTTTGATAACCCATCATAAGTAAGCCTCCAGTTGGGCATAGGAATATTCAAAAACGGATTGGTGGCCGAAGTAGATGGATCAGCACCGGAATAGGCAGCCAAAAAAGCAGGGATCATCACATTCTGTGCAGTAGGTCCATATCCTTCAGGAAAACCAGTGCTGTCTGAGAACTCTTGCGACCAGTTGGGATTTTCCATGGCCAATCTTTCTGCTATATCAAACCTGAACGTCTTAAAATTCTCAAATGCTTCTGAAGTATAAGTGGAATCAGTAACCTCAAATGCCGTTGCTACAGAAAGGAAAGATATACTAAAATTACCTGTTGTTTGAGGACTAAAAGAATCAAAATTTCCCTCTTCATCGGCTTTAAAATACTCTGCATGCGATCGCGAGTAATTTCTTAAAGCACTGAGTTCAATTTTCAGATTAGGGATGGGTTCTATTTGAGAGCGTGCTGTAATATTTTGAGAAAAATTGGTTGTATATGCATTGTTGAGATTCTGATCTTTCGTTATCCAGTTGCCATCAAGTGCATTTCCTCTAATGTCGCGCTGGCTTCCAAAAATAAAACCCAAACCGGGTGCTCCGTATCCGTCCTGATCAAAATTCCAGTCCTGCCCTAAGATTTCAGTGGAGAGCAAATACCCCGGCAACCTGGTACCGTTACTTTCAGTGTAATTGATACTCAGATTTCGTACCCCCATCAAAACCCTTAAAAAAGATTCGGTTACAATCTTGAAGTAATCGGGCCTTTCTTCTTCCTCCTCCTCTTCTTCTTCCTCTTGTCCTCTTTGCGCTCCGTTCCTCCCTGCAGGAGTTGGCCCACCAGGGCGTGCATTGCTTTTTTGATTTATCTGACGCAAAAAACCTACCTTATTATACAGATTAACAAAGTTAGCGTTAACATTCAGTCTTTTGGTATTGGAGTTTTCGATGGTATTGCCCAGCTGGAGGGCAGACAAAGGAGCAGCACTCCAGTCAAAATCAGCATTATATCCTGCATTGGCATTGATCCAATCGAGCAAAGGAAGTTTGTTGACCGGGATATTGTAATTGGCTGTAAACCGATGATTGTAGGTAGTGGTTCTTCCGAAATTTCTTATATTTTGCATGATTGAATCTCTTTTTACAGACCAATCATCATCATTGCGGTTGATACGTCCGGGAGGCTCATCGATACGGGCAAGGTTTGTGGCTTTAAATTCGAGTTTCAAAGCTTTTGTCAGATCGTACCTGACATCGTAAAGTCGGTCCCAGGTAAATGTTTTAATGTAATTGGGTTCTAAAATAATCTGATAATTACTTTTATCGCGCATTAGTGATTCAGAGTATCCTCTGTCAACAGAAGTGCGGAAAGATACCAGCTTGGGGGCATAAAAGAAATTAAAATCCCTTAACAGACGAAATGCATTGTTGCTAAAAAGAGAGACAGAAGAAAATGGTGTAACATTTTGGGGTGAATTTTGCCAGTTGTAGCCGATGGCACCTCTCCATAATTTTTGGGTATCATATTCAATATCAATATTTCGTGCAAATACTTCAGAATAGGAGTAGGTAAAATCGAAATTTGAAATGGAGTAGAACCTGTTTTCAGCACCCGGACTCAGATTGCTTTTTCCAACATTGGTAAAATTAAAGTTTTTGCGCCTTACATAATCCTGGGCAATATTCACAATAGAATCTCTCTGGTCGGGGTCGTCATAAGAATCCAGGTCATCATTAAAAAGAATATCAGGGTTTAACGGGTTGTATTGAGGATCGGTAAATGATTCGGATATACTGAAATGAAAAGGAATGCGTAAACCAAAATTTTCCGGGAAAAACTTTCCCAGTTCGAGATTAGAAGCAACATCATAAGACTTTACATACTCCTGGCTGCGATCATTTACTTTTTGCTCTATGCTACCAAAACCAGGTGTACTTGTAAACCCTGCCAGGGTAAGATTTCCCAGGTCTGCCAGTTGTGTATTGATACGCCCGGAAGCAGCCCATCCTCCCTGATCTTCAAACTCATACAATCTCAATTCATTGAACCAAACCTCGGCGGATTTAGCAAATCCATCATCGTCGTTTGCCTGAAAGGTTTTTTTGGGATTTCTGACACCCAGCATGATCACCTTTACGTTGCTGAGGGTGGGGGTTCCCACTACTGTCATTCTATTGTCATCATCAAACTCAGAATAGGGAGTATTAAGATTGACCTGAGTGCCTTCGCTCCGCATCAATATGTTTCGGTTAAGTTTCAGGTCTGTTAGTTTATCAAGGTTGATGTCAAATTCGTTTTCTTCGGGCCAAACCAATTCTCTTACAGGTCCGGTACCCCATGGAGTAACTTTGAGAGGTACTTCATATTCATAATAGTTACTTGTAAAATCGGACCCCAGCCTGACGAAAACCCTCAAATCATCATCCTCAAGATTATCCTGATCATTGAGCAATGCCTCAGCATGGGTAAACATGCGTATACGTTTATACTGACGCATATCGAGATCTGCATTTTTATAAACTGCCCGTGCGTCTCCGTCTTTAAGATCGCTAACCCGCATGGCTAGCGATTGCTCATTTCGCTCCTGCAAGGCGGTTGTACCCAGATCCTGTTCTCTTTCAATACCCGGGGGTAGTGTATAAGGCACAGGGGAGCGGGTGCCGTTCTCTTCTATATTAACAGTAAATACCTCAAACGCTGTATTATCATTGTTGCCCGGCACATAATCCCCGGGTGAGGAAAGGTCTCTGTCAAAAGTACGCCAATTGCCTCTTACCAGTTCCAGTGTTGCAAACCGGAGAAAGACAGGAGTATCGAATCCTTTGAGGAACATACGCATAAACCTGATGGATTGAAAATCCTGAATATTATTTACCGCCTGACGGTTAGGGTCGCGCAGTGGAATTTTAAACTGATACCAGTTTACAACTTCATTCTCTCTGTTTGTTAAGGACACCCTTGCTTCTACTTTATCCGTAATGTAATTCTCTCCTACCACCAAATCCTCAGGACGCAGACTTACCTTGTACTGAAAATAACGCTCTGCTTCATTGAGTGTACCATCAAGATTGATATCCTCGTTGTCAGGAATATTGGTTGCCTGTGTTGGATAAGGTTCGGGAGACATATCAGAGGTAGGGCTGTTTCTTTCCAAACCATTAAATCTTTTGTACCGGTCGAGAATGCTCACTTCTTGCTGGTCGAGTTCAGAACCCCTGAAATACTGAAAATCGTCTGCTGAAGGATCTTCAAGTGCCTGCTGGTATGCCTGCGAAGCAGTTCCGTATAAAGTTTCAATAATATTGAGGTAAGCCTCAAAAAAATCCTGCTCCTCATCAGAGTTGATCCCGTCCAGTCCTACATCCTGATAAACTCGTGAAGTAGGATTATTATCGAAAGAATTGACAATGGCCTGAATGGTGGGCACCCGCCCCCACAGGGTTGTATCCACATCCGTTACTTCATCAGAAACAGGTAAACCATTTTCAAAAGCTTTGCGACCGTCTCTGAGGATATCTTCGGAAATGTCACCGAGGTTAAAATAAAGATCACCTCCTGAATGGTCAGGATCATAAATAAAAGGATCTAACAACCAAAATTCAATATATTCTATATTGGAAGATTCAAAATCGGTATTTTGCATTGCTCTCATGATGCCACCCCATCTGGTTTCGGGATTGACAAGGGTTCCGTCCTGTGCCAAACCAGCTGAATAGGCGGAAGGTTGTGCGTCATAGTTATACATCCCTTTTTCAGAAGGATAAAAAGCCAGGTTGAGCACGGGTATGTAAGATGGGTATCCGTTCCGGTTATCCTTATTAGGCCATAGTTCATTTTCCCTTACATCTCGGGCATAATGGTTTGATTGCTGATCGGGGTCGTTTCTGATGTGTGCAGGTGTAAGGTTATTGTTATCCCAGAAAAGCCGATCGATGATATACCATGCCAAACGGGCATTGTTGTACCTGAAAGCCAACCCACTGCCAGGTTGTGCTTCGGGGAAAAAGCCGGGTTGTGTCTGATGTTGCGGTGTGCTGGCAATAGACCATGAATACACATTTTTCAGATCGATACTTGATTTACTTCCCTCAAAATCATCAATATAAGCAGTACCTTCATCACCAATCAGTCGGGAATGACCGGGAATAAGATGGGCAAACTCACCCATAAAGGTGATACGTGAAGGGGTTGTTGAAGAATAAAAAGGTAATTTATCAAGCATCCGCGTAATAAACAATGATTCTTTCTGGTAGGTTGTATGCAAACCCCAGATAGTATTGGATATGGGTTCATCGCCAAAATTCACTTTTTGTGTTAGCGGGCGCTCAGAAAGTCTCATGATCGTAGCGCCAATATTCAGATTATCATTTACCCGATGATCGATATGTGTACCCATAAGGGTTCTGGTCTGAATATTAAATAAGCTGGAACTCTCCAGTGATATCCTGATAGGCGTTCCGGAATTGAGAATACCCTCATTGATGATCTTTACACGACCAAGAGTGTAATCAACGGTGTAGTCAACATTTTCCGTAAGAGGAACACCTCCTGCGGTAACGACCACCGAACCTTCAGGAACATTGAGAGCGTTAAGAGGTATTTCCGAACCTGAGGCGGATTTATATCTGCCCTCAAAAATATACCTGTTTTTCTCCGGGAACTGCTGTGCCCTGAATTTTGTTGTTGTATACAAGGAATCAAAAGCATATTTATCGCCTAGCTCCTCATCTTCCAAAACTTTTCTAATATGAGACCCAAAAGGTTCTACCACAGGAAAATAAATCCGTCCGTTTGAAGAATTGATCGTTCCTCCCTCGGTATGGGCATTGTCAACAAAATCGAAAACACCATCCGGAACCGGATCAAGTTGCACGTTTAACCTGTCCAACCCCATTACCCTGATCAGAGGTACACCATCCAATGAGCCTTCCGTGAAAAATCCAACCGGTACACCCAGTTCTTCATCTTCATATAATATATTCAACCGAAAGTCTTCTCTGTTTACCTGAAAAGCATCTATGCTGTAAACATTTTTCATCATCAGATCCCACATCGGATGATTTGTATTCACAGCAGTACTTTTCAGCAACTTTACAATGAGGGAATTAGGGGCATTTTTATCGTTGGAAAACTCACCCACCTGATAGGTGGTAGTGTCTCCAATGATGGTGTATTCAAAAGCGACCCCAAGAACATGATCAGGATTAACTGTTTGGTTAAGGGAAATAAAACCCAATCTTGGATTGTATGAATACTCATTTTCCCTTAACCGGCGCGCATTTTCAACATTTTCGTAATCAGTACCCGCTGAAAACCCCCATGGATGCTGACTTAAATAATTATTGACTTCTGCTATATTTCTTACCGGCGAATTGTTAAAAGTCTGATAAATATTATTGGATTGATTTGAAGGAGCAGGATTGGAACCTGGTGTGAGTGATGGGTTATGAGGATCGGATTCACCCAGATCCGAAAAGGCAACAATGTTTCTGTTATCTTCGGTTGCGGCACCAATATTGGTAATCCAGACCTCTATTCTGTTGATCACAATATTGGAGCTGATTACGGGTAATGTTTCCAGGGCTTCATCATATTGATCTCTGAAGAACTGCCCCAGGAAATAGTGCCGGTTCTCTTCGTAATCATCTGCTTTAAACTCGTATTCGGTAGTTTGCGCACCGCCTTGAACCTCAATGGATTTTGATTCGGTTCTTTGCTGGGAAAAAATACTGGTAACGGTGGTATGCCCGAAACGAAGCTGGGTTTTAAAACCAAACAAACCCTGGTTGCCCGATATGAGTGTTCCGGGCAAAGGCAAAGTAACATCGCCGGCTTCTATGAGTTGGAGGATTTCATCTTCATTTCCCCGGTATTCAAGTTTCATTTTGTTTTCAAAATCAAAACTGGCTTCGGTGTTGTAGTTGCTTTGTATTTCAATTTTCTCACCAATTTTGGCTTGTACAGATAATTGTATTTTCTGCTGGAAATCAAAGTTTGTTGTTCTTCGTCTTCTTTCATCCAATGCAGGGTCTTCTCTGCGGTTGGAAAGAACGCCAAAAATAAGTTCTGCCGACCCCGTGGGTCTGATATCAATGGTACTGCCACCAAATATTCTTTCAAAGACCTCTCCACCAACATATATCTGGGGGATGATACCGTCCTGCCTTTGAAACTCCTGGGGTTTGGACTTCTCTACCCAGTAATCCTGCAGCGCTTTATCCATATCGTACTCCAGATATTCTTCAAAAGAGATGATCTGGGGTCGCCCGATGATCAAATCGCCCACTTTGGTTATTTTATAATAGCGATTGGTTTCCGGATCGTAAACAATCTCAGTGGTTATATTTTCCGGTTGTTGCAGCAGTATAGATGGCTCATCAGCAGGATCAAACATATAATCGGAAGGGGAAGCACCGGTTGGTATAACAGGCTTAGGGAAAACAGTATCGGTTGTGTCAACAAGAAATTTTGCATCTGTTACCCTGAATTCGGTATTGCCAGCCCATAAACCACTATGCACAAGGGTGCTCAAAAGAAGAAAAACTGCTAATCGTATAAATATTTTTAGCCCTATCAGGAAGTTTGACACCTGTTATCTTGATTTTATTGGATTTCAAAAAATTTATGAATATTTCAGCGCCTCCTTGATGAGTTGCTCAACGCTTAAACCAGCATTGGGATTGCTTTTGAGTACCTGATGAATAGTTTTCTGTGCAACCGCCTTGTTGTATCCAAGCATTACTAAAGCAGATAACGCCTCTTCTCTTAATGTATTGCTTTGCGGCATTATATTTTCTCCTGCTGTAATCCCTTGCTTTTCAAGCTTATCTTTTAAATCTAAAACGATTCGCTGGGCCGATTTTGCCCCTATACCCTTTACTGATTGCAGCACTGAAGCATTATTGCCAACAATCGCCTCCTTTATTTCTGAGACACTAAGCGATGATAGGATTACACGGGCTGTATTCGGACCAACACCACTTACCGATATCAGATGTTTAAACATGCTTTTTTCCTCTTCGCTGATAAACCCAAACAATGTATGGGCATCTTCTCTTACTATAAGTTCGGTAAATAACTTCACCTGGTCTGAGGGGGGAAGTAAAGAATAGGTATGAAGTGAAATATGTGCCATATATCCGACACCGTGGCACTTAATAATCACATAAGCAGGGTTTCTTTCAATGAGTTCTCCTTCTAAAAAAGCAATCATACATCACTGGATTTTATGATCATAAACGGGCAAAAATACAAAAATTAATTTTTTCGCCAGGGTTTTGCGCCTTGTCTTTTCTTCCGTCTAAAAGAATTATTTGTTTTGTTAGGGGTGCTTCTTTCCGGGGAATACCCGGGGGTTTTACCAAGTTTTTCAGGAGTAGTGGGTTTGTCAACCTGATAACCGATAAGCTTTTCGACCTGCGCAAATTTCCGCTGCTCTTTTTCTCCAATAAATGTAATGGCTTTCCCTGTTTTGGCTGCCCTGGCTGTGCGTCCTACCCTGTGAACATAATCCTCAGGGTCTCCCGGAGCGTCAAAATTTATTACCAGACTGATATTATCAACATCAATACCACGCGAAAGAACATCTGTGGCTACGATGATCCTTAATTTTCTGTTTTTAAAAAGGCGGAGAATCTCCTGCCGTTCCGTTTGCTCTAAATCTGAATGGAAGGGTTTCACATCCAAAGACTTTGATCTGAGCAATTCACTGATCTGCTTTACTTTTACACGGGTAGAGGCAAAAACCAGTACCGATTCATAGTCGGGGTCTTTTAAAATATGGAAAAGCATTTTTTCCTTCTGATCTTCATACAATACATATGCCTGTTGCACAATACCTTCGGCGGGTTTGGAAAGAGAAAGGTTGATCCTGAAAGGCTTTTTCAGAATTTTTGATGCCAGTTGTTCTATGCGTGGGGGCATGGTAGCGCTGAAGAGAAGTGTTTGCCTTTTTTCCGGCAAATAACTGATAATACGCATAATATCGTCAAAGAATCCCATATCAAGCATGCGGTCGGCTTCATCTAATACAAGGTATTTTACAGAAGAAAAATCAACTCCTGAACTACCCAACATCGCAATGAGTCTGCCAGGAGTTGCCACTACGATGTTCACCCCCGATACAAGACTTCTTTTCTGAACTGCCCAACTTACGCCATCTCCACCCCCGTAAACAGATATAGAACTTATAGATGCAAAATATCCCAATCCCTGAATTTGCTGGTCTATCTGTTGCGCCAATTCACGGGTCGGCGCAATAACAAGGGTGCTGAGCCCCGAGTTATTTTCAGTCCTTATTTTATGTATCAGAGGCAAGATAAAAGCGGCAGTTTTTCCAGTACCTGTCTGGGCGCAGGCAATCAGATCGCGCCCCTCTAAAATAACCGGAATAGCCTGATCCTGCACGGGAGTAGCCTCACCATACCCCATGCTATCCAGCCCTTCCAGCAAGTCTTCGTTTAGTTTAAAATCTTCAAATTTCAATATTATTGGTTTTAAATGATTAATATTTGTTTTCTGAAAATCGACCATCAACCACGAGCGAAATTGTTTCTTTTCCCTGAACCATCAGTTTAAAACGGGTTTTGTTATTTTATCAGGAATACATGCTCTTTTCAATTTTCAAAAATGCTGCTTTTAAATCTGAAAACAGGTTCATTTCTTGAATGTGAGATGATCAACTTTTGATGTTGTAAAGTAAGATACGGAATTTTACAGCGCGATCGAAATCAAAAGAATCATACCTGTTCTTATATTTTACTTGGTGTGCAAAGGTAATCAATAAGTAATATACAAATGTGAAGCGAAAAAATTTGATTAACTTTACATGTTTTTCGAAAATAAAGAAAAACAACCAATTCAAACCCCCAATAAAGATTTTTTTATGGAAAAACTTACAAAAATAGTCGCTACCATTTCAGATAAGAATTGCGATGTTGATTTCATGCAAAAAATGCATGAAGCAGGAATGAATGTTGTGCGCATCAACACAGCCCATCAAACTCCTGAGGGGAGTCTGAAGATCATGAAAAATGTAAGAGAGGTTTCTGATAAAATTCCTTTTTTGGTGGATACCAAAGGCCCTGAGATACGAACAGTAAACGCCGCCCAAGATATAAGTGTGCAACAGGGTGATTTGATAAAAGTGGCAGGCGACCCGGAAAAGGAAAGCAACAACGAATGTATTTATGTAAATTACACCAATTTTGTAAATCTTTTGGAGGTAGGAAGATCAATACTGATCGACGATGGCGATATTGAATTGCTGGTAAAAGAGAAATATGCAGATCATCTTGTTTGTGCCATCCGTAATAAAGGAGTTATTAAACCCCGGAAAAGTATTAATCTGCCTGGTAGTGAGGTTGACCTTCCCTCTTTGTCTGAAAAAGACCGGCAGTATATTGATTTCTCGATCAAAAACGGCGTAGATTTCATTGCCCATTCTTTTGTTAGAAACAAGCAGGACGTTATTGATATCCAGAAAATACTTGACCAGCATGACAGCCAGATAAAAATTATCGCTAAAATTGAAAATCAGCAAGGTGTTGACAATATAGACGAAATTCTTGATCATGTATATGGCATCATGATAGCCCGCGGGGACTTAGCCATAGAAGTACCTGCACAAAAAATTCCTGTGATTCAGGCCAATTTGATTGAAAAATGCATCATCAGAAAAAAAGCGGTGATTGTTGCCACACAAATGTTGCATAGTATGATCGAAAACCCAAGACCTACACGTGCAGAAGTAACAGACATTGCCAACGCTGTGTTTAGTGGCACAGATGCTGTGATGTTGAGTGGAGAAACTGCTTATGGAAAATATCCTCTCGAATCTGTTAAAATCATGACACTTGCAGTTAAAGAAGCAGAAAAAAGCCGGAAATTTGTCCTCGAAAAAAAGATCATGCCTCATGATAACGAAGTATCGGTTTTTTTATCCAAAACAGCCGTACGCTCCATTGCCAAACTCAACACCAAAGCCATCATAACCGATACCGATACCGGAAAAACTGCCAGGTATCTATCAGCATTCAGAGGTAAAACAAGGATTTTTGCTCAATGCTACGATGGTCGGGTGATGCGTGAACTGGCACTGAACTTTGGTATTTTTCCTGATTATATGGAGGTGAAAATATCTAAAAGAGAATTTTCAAGAAACACCCTCACAAGACTGCTTGAAAGAAATGAAATATTGAAAACTGATATGATTGCTATTTTGGCAGGCAACTTTGGCAAGAAAGCAGGCCCCTCCTATGTTGAGATCAGCACAGTAGAAAACATACTATCCAATGAAAAATAAACATTTTTTTTATCATCGACTTATTTTTGACTGGTAAATGATCTTTTGAAAAGCAAAAGCAAAACCAAATTCAAAGACAAAACCACCTTTTCCAAACAAACCTGAAAACATGACTTTCAAAACAGAAGATATAACCCTTGATGTTTTAAAAGATGCCATCAGGGAAAATCAGCGAGAGACTTTGATGGATATGATCGACCAATTATACCCTGCCGATATAGCAGAGTTTATGGATGATCTTACCCTGGAAGAAGCAAAGTATCTTTATACGCTGCTGGAAAAAGAAGAAGCAGCATCGGTTTTGATGGAACTGGAGGAAGATGTTCGGGAGCGATTTTTATCATCTTTTTCAACACAGGAAATTGCAAGAGAATTTATTTATAATCTCGACTCTGATGATGCCGCCGACCTTATCTCTGAACTTCCCAACGAAAGAAGAGAAGAGGTACTTTTACACCTGGAAGACAGGCAACAGGCACAAAACATTGCTGATCTGCTGGTATATCCCTCCAACTCTGCCGGTGGATTGATGGGAAAAGAGTTTATAAGGGTAAATGAAAACTGGCATGTGGTTACCTGTATACGCGAAATGAGAAGGCAGGCTGAAGACATGGAGGATGTGTATGCTGTTTACGTTGTCAATGACGACGATATTTTGCTGGGAAGACTCTCGCTCAAGAAACTTCTCATAGCCTCTCCCAGAACCCGTATCAATGAACTCTACAACCCCGATGTGGTAAGTGTAAAAGCCATGCAAAAAGGGGAAGAAGTAGCCAGCATAATGAATAAATACGACCTGGTTGTTTTGCCTGTTATTGATGAACTGGGAAGACTGATAGGCCGCATCACAATTGATGATGTGGTGGATTTCATCAAAGAAGAAGCAGAAAAAGACTACCAGATGATGTCGGGGATGACACAAAATATTGAATCAGGTGATAAGATATGGGAAATCACCCAGGGACGCTTGTTTTGGCTGGTTGTGGCACTTTTCGGAGGGATTATCGGATCGAGAGTAGTGAGCAACTACGAAGATCAGATAAATATATACCCTGAAATGGCGTTTTTTATGCCGCTTATCGCTGCAATGGGTGGAAATGTGGGTGTGCAATCATCTGCACTTATTGTAAAAGGACTGGCAAACAACACCATCACAACAAAAGGGATACTCCCCAAATTATGGAAAGAGGTTTCGGTGGGTTTTATCAATGGACTGGTATGTTCTGTTTTATTGTTGGCTTACAGTTATTTCTTTGCTCCATCACTCGCACTCAGTATGACGGTAAGCGCTGCCCTTATGTCGGTAATCTTATTTGCTTCTATTTTTGGTACTTTTGTTCCTCTGGCTCTCGACAGGTTAAAAATAGACCCTGCTTTGGCCACCGGACCCTTCATTACTACTTCCAATGATATTATCGGATTGTTTATTTATTTCATGATTGGAAGAATGATGTATGGAGTTTTTTAAGTTATGGTCATAAAAATTTAAAACTTATGGATTTAATATTGTATTTTTGTGCCCCAAAAGTGAAAATCAAGTATTGAAATTAGTTGGTAGAAATCAACAACAACTGATCTGAAAAAAAATATTCCCTTGAAAATGAAATCATTCCTGATCACAAAACGCATATCAGGCACAAACATAACCTTGTTTACAATTATTGTTTTCCTGATGATGCTGGGCTCTTCTTGTGTCTCACACAAAAACCTGCTGTACCTGCAGCAAGAAACGGAAACCGATACCCTCTTATTTAATAAAGAAGAATATAAAATCGCAACCGACGATATTCTTCACGTGAGAGTGCACACTTTCGACGAAGAGACTGACCGTATATTTAACAAAGAAGCCGATAATCAGCAAATGCGAAGTGGTGGAACCAACATGACCATGATGTTTTACCTGCAGGGATACAGTGTAACAAGCGAAGGTGATATCAATCTGCCCGTTTTGGGAAGGGTGAATGTGGAAGGAAAAACCATTGAGCAGGCAACCCGCGAAATAGAAGAACTTCTTGAAGAGTATATCACTGGAGCTACTGTGGTGTTGAAACTGGTTAACTTCTCCATCACCATACTGGGCGAAGTAAACGCTCCGGGGCAGTACTACATTTATGATAACCGCATCAGCATTATGGATGCACTGGGCATGACCGGCGATATGTCGGATTTTGGAAACAGGGAAGTAAAAGTAGTAAGACAGACCAGCGAGGGAGCTATCTTTAAAACCCTTGACCTGAAGGATTACAATGTACACAAATCCGAATTCTTCTATCTCCGCCCCAATGACCTGGTTTATGTGGAACCTTACAAAGTGAAAAGACTGGGATTCAGCACCTTCCCATTCGCCCTGGTGTTTTCAACTATCTCTACAACCTTGTTGCTCATAAATTTTTTCAACAATTAAAAATAATCTGCAAATTAACCGTTTACCAAAATATAAACATGGATTTACTAACCCAATGCTTTTTTGGCAAATCTCTCAAAAATGAATAAAGATCCCTTTCGCGAAGAAAGCCTCGACATCAGAGGTATTCTGATCAAGTATCTTCGTTATTGGTATTGGTTTGTAATCAGCGTAATCATTGCATTAACCATTGCCTATTTTATCAACAAATTCTCAGAGAATGTTTACCAGGCCAACGCTACGATCCTGATTCGCGACGACCGCAAAGGCGGATTTCAACCCGGTAGGGTGATGGGTGAACTTGACATGTTTTATCAGAGAAACAACGTGGTGAACGAAATGGCTTTGCTACGCTCATACAGTATGGTAGATTCTGCCCTCAAACAAATGGATGTGGAAGTTACCTATTATAATATAGGCAGACTGGTGGGTGAAATAAGAATGAGTGAATTGTATGACAACAGCCCCTTTGTAGTTGAATGGGACAGAAGTGGAACCCCTCCATACAATATTCCCATCCATATAAAGATACTGTCAGAAGACTCCTTTGAAATGGAGATCAATCCGAAAAGTAATTTTGCCATTTTTGCCGGCAGCAATCAGGTTACCGAAATGCGCTTTGGTGAAGTATACCGTGGTGGGTCTTTTAATCTCAGAATCAGGAAATCAGATATTTTCACACCCCAATCACATATCGACAGAGAGTACATATTCATCATCAATAATATGTCCTCCTTGCCAGGAAGATATATTTCATCATTAAACGTTTCTCCCCTCAATGAAGACGTTTCCATTATCCGGTTGTCTTTTCAGGCAACACATCCTGACAGAGCCATTGATTTTCTGAATAACCTTTCAGAAGTTTATGTAAGGCAGAACCTCCTGGAAAAAAATATTACAGCCGAAAATACGATCCGTTTTATTGATCAGCAAATAGGCGTTATTTCCGATTCGCTTTTCATGGCACAATCTACCCTGGAAGAGTTCAGACAAAGCAACCAGATGATGGATGTAGGTATGGTTACAAACAGAATATTTTCTGAATTAAACCAACTTGACAGTGAAAAATCCATGGAGAATATCAAGCGTAGTTATTACAAATATATGCTTGATTATATTGAAGAAGGCAAAGACTTTTCCACCGTTTTCAGCCCATCGGTATTAGGCATTACAGAAGGAATGCTTACAGATATGATCGCTGAACTCATTAACCTGCATACAGAGAAAGGCAAACTAGAAAAAATTTCTACAGAAAGAAGTCCGGCCATTCAAAGAATCAACAGGGAGATTGACCAGGTAAATGAACTGCTGAAAGATAAACTGGTTAGTTTGCTCGATGCTTCTGATATGCTTCTCAGAGAACTCGACCAGCGAATTGTAAGTATTGAACAACGCTTTAATGAACTACCCGGAACCGACAGGCAATTCCTGAACATACAAAGAAGGGTTAGCCTGAGTAATGAAACCTACAATTATCTGATGCAAAAAAGAGCCGAAGCAGGTATTGCCATGGCCAGCAACGAACCCGACCACAAAATTGTTGACATGGCAAGAAGTACGGGCGTTGTGGCACCCAACACCAAAAGAAATTACACATTTGCTTTTGTAATGGGGTTGGGAATACCCCTGGGTATGATTGTACTGAGAAATTTCCTTGATAATCGCATTCACGATAAAAAAGATGTAATTGATGCTGTTGACTTTCCTATTTTGGGTATTATTCCTCATAATAAAGAAGCAGCCCAAAACCAATTCGTCAACTTATTGGCTTTCAGTGAAAGTAAATCCGCCATAACCGAAGCTTTCAGATCTCTGAGATCAAACCTGCAATACTTTTCTTCTGAAAAAACCAATAAGATCATTTCAGTTTGTTCCACACGCTCACAGGAAGGCAAAACATTTACTGCCATCAATCTTGCAGCAGTGATTGCCTTGTCTGGAAAAAAAACTGTTTTGGTAGGTGCAGATATGAGGAAACCAAAATTATTCACAGAATTCAATATTCTGAAAACCCCGGGACTGTCAAATTACCTGATTGCTGAAAATACCCTGGAGGAAGTGATACAAACTGCACCCCAAAGTAAGAGCCTGCATATCATTACCTCCGGACCAATCCCCCCTAACCCAAGCGAACTGATAGAATCTGAGAGAATGGAACAACTAATCTCTGAGCTGAAAAACTTGTATGATTACATCATTATTGACACTCCTCCCATCGGTATAGTTCCGGATGCCACAAGTGTTATAAAAAATTCTGACCTGTGCATTTATATTGTTCGACAAAGATTTACAGACAAAGCTAGTCTTGATTTTCTCAATGAATTTGCAGAAAAGATCAATGCTAAAAATATATGCATTGAAATCAACGACATGAAAAGCGACGGAAACAGTTATGGATATGGATATGGTGGATTTGGATATGGATATTATGATGATGATGAAGGCGAAAACCGCTTCAGCAGGTGGTATCACACTTTAAGAAGCAAAATATGATATACATTGGCAATTCTCTCTATTGCAATAACCATGCTTTACGAAAAGATGAAAGGATTTTTGCCAGATATCTTTTGTCATGAATCATGACTGGTGTAAATATATCAAAAGTGCATTGCCTTGAAGGTTATCTGATCTTTTGCATCAAATAATCAAAATTTATAACCCAGGCGATCATCAAGCTCAAAAACAAACCACCTGCATTGGCAGCCATATCGGTGAAATTGAATGAACGGTAAGGAAGAAAATACTGCACACCTTCACAAAAAAATGCTATGCCAATGCCGGGCAAAAAATATTTCAGGTATTCCTTGTTTTTCTTGCAACCAAATACAATACAGTGCAAGGGCATGAGCGGGGCAAAAACAAAAAAATGCAAAAAATGATCCAACCTGAAAGTGCCCACATAACTTTTATCGAGGTCTTGTATACCTGCCGTATGAAAAGGGAAAACAGCAAAAAACAAAAGAAAAAGATAATATCCGTATAAAAGAAATTTCATCATCAGTCAGCATATTTATTTTTAGAAGGACAAAAATACAAAATAGATACAGCAAGGCACTTCACATCTTACAATATTCGTTAAATAGCAAAGTACATTTTGAAACAATATAGAATAAAGTGATAACTTGGCACCCATTGATTTTTCTTTCCCTTTAACATAATTCATTGAGGAAATTTTACGTTTAACAGGTAGATTTTTAAATATTTTTGAAGGATATGCGCAACAAAAAAATGATTCTTATTCCACTGCTGATCGTTGTGATTATTTCGCTGTGGTTTATTCTTGACGAAGAAAAGGTTGAAAACGAACCCATTAAAACAGCTGTTGAGAAAGGGGAGTTTGAGATCAGCGTTTACATCAGCGGGGAACTCGAAGCAGAAAGTTCAGAAAAAATTACTGGTCCTTCAGGGCTGAGAACTATTGGGCTATGGAATGTACAGATCAGCGAGTTGATTCCCGAAGGCACAGTGGTCAAAAAAGGCGATTGGGTGGCAACCCTCGACCGTACCGAGATTTCGAACCGTATGAAAGATATTGAAACCGAGCTGGAAAAACTCCAAACCACACACACGCAAACACGGCTCGACACAACTATGGATTTGAGAAATGCTCGCAATGATCTTATCAATCTCGAATATGCCCTTGAAGAAGCAAGGATAGAAATGGAACAAAGCTCTTTTGAACCACCTGCAACCATCAGACAGGCAGAGATCAATCTGGATAAGGCGCAAAGAAGTTATGAACAAACCCTTCACAACTACGAACTGAAACTCGAACAGGCAAGGGCAAAAATGAGAGAAGTTACCGCCAGTCTCAACCAGGTAGAGCGCAGATACCAGAACATGAAAGAGGTTCTTGACGAGTTCAATATTACTGCGCCCGAATCAGGCATGGTGATCTACCGCAGGCAATGGGACGGATCAAAAGTAACCGTGGGTTCACAGATTAGTACATGGGACAATACAGTTGCCACCCTTCCCGACTTTTCGGTCATGATCAGCCGCACTTACGTCAATGAAGTAGATATAAGCAAAGTAAAGACAAATCAAAAGGCACGCATCGTTGTGGATGCATTCCCGGAGAAAGAATTTACAGGAATTGTTACCGAAGTGGCAAACATTGGCGAACAAAGGCCCAACCAGGACGCAAGGGTTTTCGAGGTGAAAATAAAGGTCAATGAAACAGATACCATCTTAAGACCTGCTATGACAACCAAAAATACCATTGTAACCCATACAGAAGCAGATGTTTTATATATTCCTCTGGAGGCAGTCCATCCCCTGGATTCAGTTTCTTATGTATTTAAAGACCAGCAAGGCAGAATTGTAAGACAACAAATCAGCACAGGGAAGCGCAATGAGAATAGTATTATTGTGCATACCGGACTTGAAGAGGGCGAGATGGTTTATCTGAGTATCCCCGGACCCGCAGAAGATTTTCGGTATGTGCCACTTGAAAATTTGCAGGCAAAATGATCAAAACACAAAGATACTTATACAACCTGAATATTGCACTGGATGCCGTTTTTGCCAACAAATTCAGATCTGTACTTACCGCGTTGGGCATTATATTCGGTGTTGGTGCTGTAATTGCCATGCTGGCCATTGGCAATGGAGCCAGACAAGAGATACTCGACCAGATGAAACTGGTAGGGGTCAATAACATCATCATCCGACCCGTTTTCCCCGACGACGAAAGTCAGGAGGAGCTTTGGGAAGGCAAATTTTCTCCCGGCCTTAAAAACACCGACGCTGAAAGCATCAAAGAGATCATTCCAACCGTGAAAGCAATAAGCCCTGAATTGGAGATCAGTACATTCGGGTTTTTCTCTGAAACCCGGCGCTCTGTAAGACTTGCTGGTGTTACCCCTGATCATTTCAAACTATTCGGACTAAACCTGCTCTTCGGAAGTAATTTCACACAGGACATGCTGATGCAGGGGGCTCCCGTCTGCATAATAAGCAATCAGGTGAGGGCAACTTTTTTTGGAAACAGACCTCCATTGGGTAAGCAAATTAAGGTAGGAAATAACTGGCTCACGGTTATTGGGGTGATAGAAGATCGTGCTGGTGTTGATGAATCTGTCAGCGAACTCGGGATCAGCGAATTTGGAAGTATCGTATACGCTCCCGTACAAACCGTTTTGGTTCGGTATCTTGACAGATCGGCGGTTTCATCCACAGATATTGAGCGAATGAGAGGAAATGGCAGAGGCAGATCCAACAATGCCGATCAGCAAGACCCCGAAAAGATGAAAAGTTACCACCAACTGGATCGCATTGTGGTGCAGGTAGAAACATCCGAACTTTTGAGCCCCACATCCGAACTGATCAAAAGAATGTTGTTAAGAAGGCATAACAATGTGGAAGATTTTGAGGTAATTGTACCGGAATTGCTGCTAAAACAGGAGCAACGCGCCAAAGATATTTTTAACATTGTGCTGGGCGCCATTGCGGGCATATCATTGCTGGTGGGTGGTATTGGCATCATGAATATCATGCTTGCTTCTGTAATGGAGCGCACAAGAGAGATCGGAATCCGTCTGGCCATCGGAGCCAAAAAAACAGATGTGGTGTTTCAGTTTTTATCTGAGTCGGTTTTCATTAGCATTACCGGTGGTATAATTGGGGTCTTTTTGGGCATTGCCATCTCCAGACTCATCATGCAATTTACAGATATTCTCACCATTGTGTCCGTTTCTTCGGTACTTATTTCCTTCATTGTTTCCGTTAGCATAGGTATCATTTTTGGATATATGCCCGCTAAAAAGGCTGCGCAGAAAGACCCGGTCACCTCTTTGCGATACGAATGACAGGTGCTGCGCAAAGTTGAAAATATCTCCTCTGCCGATTGGATCTTCAGACGTTATTTTAAGACATATTCTAACTTTTCGGTTTGACTTTTAGCGGTTTTAGTCCTATTTTTGATTCAATCCATCATCAAAGAGAAATTGATCAGAGAACGACCAAAAAAGAAACCAAACTTAAAAAAATCATTATGGAACCTAAAAAATTTGCCATTGTATTATCAGGAAGTGGCGTATTCGATGGCGCAGAGATACATGAAACCACCCTGAGTATGTATTACATCCAAAAGCAAGGGGCTGAATATTCTGTCTTTGCACCCGATATTGATCAGCACCATGTAATAAACCATATTACAGGTGAGGAAATGGACGAAAAAAGAAATGTATTGATCGAATCGGCACGCATTGCACGTGGAAATATTCAACCACTCTCTGAATTTGATGCAGCTGATTTTGATGTTATCTTTTTTCCGGGAGGTTTTGGTGCGGCTAAAAACCTTTGTTCTTTCGCCTTTGATGGTATCGATTGCAAAGTAAATGCTGATGTGGAAAGAGCAGTTAAAACCATGCACGAGGCAGGAAAACCTATTGTTGCACTTTGCATTTCACCGGTTTTCATCGCTAAAATTCTGGGAAAGGTAGAAGTAACCATTGGTCAGGATAAAGACACGAGCGATGCTCTGGTGAAAATGGGCGCCGATCATAAGCAAACTGATCATGGAGAAGTAGTGATCGATACACAAAACAATGTGTTTACCACACCTTGCTATATGTTAGATGCCAATATTATGCAAATTGGAGAAGGGGCTGAAAATATTGTGAGAGTTGTTTTAAAATCTATTGTCTGACCCTTTTGAAGATCACTATCAGACGGCCATGACCTCCAAAGCCCTTTTCAGGGCTTTTTTGATGATCCGTTCGTGATCAAAAGCCACTTCGGGCAAACTTTTCAAATCGAACCATCTGACGTCCATGGCATCGCTGCTGGCTTGTAATTTTGGGTTTTTATGACAAAATCCCCAGAAAGCAACCGTAACGGTCCGGTGGCGTGGATCACGATCTACGCCGCTGAAAGCTTCCAATTGGTAAAACTTCATCCCTGTGATACCCGTTTCTTCCTGCACCTCGCGGGATACACATTCTTCCAGCGTCTCGTCCATATTTAAAAACCCTCCCGGTAATGCCCATCTTCCTTTAAAAGGTTCATTTTTCCTTTGAATAAGTAGTATATTTAAATCTTCTTTTCCTTTCCCTTTCAGGTCAAAGATCACGGCATCGGCAGTAACCGCCGGACGAGGGTATTCATAAGTAAAACTCATATATAGCTGTTGTTGGTTAAAACTGTATTTTGTGATAATCTGTCAGATCGTAATTCTTTTTTGCTTTATAAGCAGCAATTTTTTTGCTCAACGCGATAAATATTTTCAGATCATGGTCTTTCAACCAGGTAAGCGCATCTTCATCTTCATTGCATGCCCCGGCAAAAAGGGCAAGAAATTCAAACTGATGCTTTTTCAACCATTCCAGGGCTTTTTCATCATCCCACACTGCTTTTACAAAAGCACCATAATGCGGGAATTTATGTTTCATCAACCAGTCAAACGCTTCATCATTTACATGTATAGCATTGGCTGTAGCAGCCAACTCCGGGTATCCGTTTGACTTTAACCAATGTAAAAATTTCGCCTTGCCACTAACGGCTTCTCCAAAAGCAATGAGAATTTTTACCGGGTAATGTATCATCTCATTTAATTTTTTAAAATTACAGTGGGCAAAAATTTTGCTCACTTAATTGACTCTACTAAACTAAACGATTTACAGGGCATATATGTTTCAAAAAACACCCTTAGCGCATCAGATACATTTTTCCAAATCCTTCTTTGAAATATTTCCCTGCCTCAGTAGGGTTTAATTCGATCTGTTCTCCGTTTATATTGGTGATTACCCTGTAGAGATAAACCCCGTTGGCCAAACGATCGCCATACTGATCTGTTCCATCCCATGCATAGGATGTAATATTTTTTCCAATTCTTAATGTACCTAATTCTGACATGTCAATTTCTCTTACAACCTTTCCTGTAACAGTGAGTATCTGTATTTTCATGAATGTGGGTAATTCAGATCCTGTGAGGGTAAAAACAAAATGGGTTGCAGTGGTAAACGGATTGGGCCAATTAAGCAATTCGGTAATCGTTGAGCGGTTGATCACTTCAAAACTGATCACATAATCATGAATACCCGATTCATTCTGCGTTTTGTCTGTGGCCTGCACTCTCAGGGTATATTCCCCATCCATCTCAAAAAGGGGTTCATACTCTATGGTACATTGGTTATCGGGAAGGGAAGCAGGGTAGAAACGCATTTTCTCCTGCCCGTCAGCATAAAAATATACCCGCTGAAAGTCACCTGATTCGGGTGTGCTGATAAATACCTTTACAAGTGTTGTATCATCAAGGGCAAGAAAATTATTTTCATCGGAAAGGTGTATTTGAATAAACGGATTGGCAGATACGATCTCACCATCCATGATCTGCGCCCCGTCAAATGTCACTTCAAGCAATGGATTGGTCTCGTCTTTCTCTACAAAAAACGGTATCTGTCCCATGTTATTAAACTGATATTGTTCAAATTGATCTAACCCGGGATTGACTTCCACCCATAATTCATTGTTTCCTGGAATGTTTGTGGTGGGTACCTGAATGGTATCGATCAGAATCTCCCCGGCACTTAAAGGTTTCTGCCCCGGATAATCCAACGGATGAATCTGCCGGTTTTCATCCACAACCCAATAGTTTACTTTCAAACTGTCCATGTCATATTCACTGATGTTTTCGATAGCGGTAGAAAAAGAAAGACTTTTCCCTTGTTTGATGGTATCGCTTTCAAGCAGGTAATGACGCGAAGGATTGAGTGCCACTTCCGGTATGCCTTCATAATATACTTGCCAGGTTTCCATTTGTGCGGGAGTTCTGTTCTCTTCGTCCATCATATTTACCTGCAAACGAAGATAAGGGTATTTTTGTGCATCAATTTTTTGATTTTCAATATCAATTACCTGTTCTGAAGCGGGAATGTCTGCAAGCAAAGTATCCGGAACTCCTACGCCCGATATTCCCAGTACATCCATCCATACCGAGTCGGTGTTCTCAGACTCAATGCTGGTTTGCCTCCATCTTATCTCTTTCCATTCACTGGCAGGCCCGATATCCCGTGTAAGGATGCTACCCTTATCCCAGTTGGTTAAAATGCTGTCGTTGATCTGAATGTGAGAAGTTACAGAAGCACCGATCACCTCATTTGAAGAACCGATGGGCGATCCTTTTACACCAAAAAGCAGATAAGGTGTGTTGTTGGGAATATTACGGATATTGGCACTACCCAACGATTCGAAAGACGCATACAACGCTTCCGGATAGTTCTCTGCATTGTGGTTTCGATGGCTAACCGCCAAAACATAATGTCCGTCGGGTATGGTATCAATAAATCTTCTCATCCTTTCGCGCCAGGTTTCTGAGGTGGCGTAAAAATCAAAAGTGCCGTTGGGGCGTTGCCGGCAATGGTAATTGTCGTACTGCCCCATGTTGTTGCCCTGGTTATAACTGATCCAGTGATCGGCAGAAACCGGATCAAAAACAGCAAAATACATCCCGTTGCCCACATCTGCCAAACATGAGAAGACCTCAATGGTCACCCCATTTTTTCGCACATATTGCTCATTCCATACCAGGTAAGGATACACACCTGTTTGCGCACTGATGGTATGGATGGTGTTCACAAAATCCCACTTTCTTTCCTGCTCGTTAAAAGAAACATAGGTATAATCGTTGTTGCTAAATTGCTCAAATTTCGACTGGCTCCACCCTTTCCTGTCTGGAATATACTGAAAATCGGAAGATCGCCAGTTGTAACTTCCGGTGTGCACCGAATCCATGCTCACCCTCCAGAAATAAACCGTGCTATCAGATAAACTGATGGGCAGATCCCATTCCAATACACCCCCACTGCGGATAGTGTAATGCTGCCCAACGGGCTGGTTGAACGAAGGAGATGTGTCAATCTCAAAGACATAAGTTCTTTCAACAGCAAAGGGATTGCCCGTAGAAGCTTTTAATGTTACCTGCGATTCAGATACAATGGCATGCTTTTGAGGAAATACCGGGATGACATCAGAAGATTTGATGAAAAGATTATGAGATGCCATATTGTTGGATATATCCAGTTCTTCCACCTCGTTCAATGCATCCAGGGTAATAGCAAACTGATTGACACCTGCTCCCTTCTCACGATCTACAGGCAAACGGAAAGAAAGGGTATCTTTAAACATGGGGGTAAGAATTCTTTTCTGCATGGTTTCCACTGTACCATCAGGAAATGTCCGTTCCAGGTCAAGGAAAACAGAATCTTTGATGCTTTTGCCAATATTGGTGGCAATAATGTTCAGATCAAATGAATCCATCTCGGCGGTTACTTCTTTGGGTGTGAAAAAGATATCTTTCGATTCAATTCGATAGTCGGGTTTCGGAGGCGCATTCAGGATCACTGCCGGATCTCCGTGCAGTGTTTTGAGCAAACTTACATTTTTGATATACAAGTTATCTGATTGTATGTTTCTGATGGTCTCCCTTATCGAATACCCAACGGGTTTTCCATAATTCACAGCACTGAGGTTGCGGAAAAATTCTGTGGAATACTGATTAAGTTCAAAAGCCCCTGTGGCTGTTGTGGCAGCAATGTAGCCAATCACCCCTTTTTCCCGGATGATCACAAACTCTTCGCTCGAGCTGATACCCCCGCCAAAAATATCACCTGCAAAGCAGGAGTTGGCCACCAAAAAAGGGTATTTACCAAAATTGCTGTATTCCGATGGGTAGTCGATGCTGATGTCGAAGCCAATGCCGGCAGCATGTCCGAAGAAAACCATCATACTAACACCATTATTGATAATCTGCTTCAGCGAATCGGATTGATTGATCTGGATGGGATCGGTAGAACTTTTGAGAAAAGTACGGATATACCCTCCAAAGAGCGTATCTTCCAGAATCCGCTCATAGCGACGGAGATAGGTTTTTAACACATTTTGTTCGCTTACGCTGGAACCACCGCCAAAATGAAGGATGTTTTTCATCCACTCGCGTGGTTGTTGTTGCGCATCGTGGTGCTGAATGGCTTTATCGAGATACCAGGAGGCATGCTCGGGATTCCTTGCCGCCAGTCTGCCTGTAGCAATTGCAGGAGCATATCCGTTGCCATCCAGACCAGAACTGAGCAATACATCGGATGCGGGATTTCCATAAGATGGCACCAGCGTTGAAGCATAAACCGATGGGTTTTTGCGATAGGAAGGAGCGGTTCGCCCTTTCCCTATCAAAAACAGATATTCCGGCGGATGGTCGTATGTATTGATCAGGTAATCAAGAAACTGCCGGATAGACAAAGGATGTTTTTTTATCCCGTATCCAAACTGATGGTAGAGTTGCTCCACATCGGCAACCAAAACCTGATAACCTGTTGAGGTTCTGAAATCACGGTAAGCCTCAGCCTGATCCATCAACAGGGCGTGTGAAATAATGATATAATCCGAATTCCGGTGCGCATCACTGTTGTAATTAACAAAACGGGCAAAATTCGAAGGGTCATCATTTACAGCATACAATGTGCTGATATTTTTCACCTGACTTTCGGAGGTGATATATAGTTCTCTTTCCCTGTTGGGCTGGGAAATGAGCGCACGGAAACTACCCTCGCTAAAATAAGCCCTGGTCTTGGTCAGTGAAGTAAAATTATACACCCACACCGGGTCATCCTCCTGCACATTTAATCCTGTAAATTCTATGAACGTATTGTCGCCACTGGAAACCGGCAGATCCAGAGAAACATGCTGCATCTCCGAAAAATCAAACAACCTGGGGTAACGCACAGAAATATAACTGATGGTGGAGCGATCAACCGGAGTTGCCAGAGAATTGACAGAAGAAAATACAAAAGGAGTTCCTGATTCATTTAAGTTTCCCGGGCTTACATTCTCTGAGAATTTCAACAAACGGTAACCTTCATAAAGAGTATCGATATTTTCGCCGGCAAATTGCACCTGCAGGTGGTGGTCAGGATTCATGGGGCGATAGTTGGATGCCCCGGCAATGGCAAAATCGATCTGTGCCTGCGGTCCTGCGGTATAAACAGAGGGTGTGGATAGTGTGCGCGTAACACTCTGCCCCACATTGATCGGGGAATCAAACCATCCCTCGGCCTCTGCATAACCTGGTTCGGTAACACCATAATTATTGGTTTCTCCCGAATAAT
>CAZPVB010000021.1:0-35092 GCA_964589855.1 uncultured Bacteroidales bacterium | reverse complement strand
AGCCGTGAACATCATTTATCTAAACTGAATCTTTCTTCATTGCACATAAAAAACCTTATGATTTACTCAGGTGAATGTGAGTTTTAATGCGTTTTCTTGCTGATACTAAATAAAATAAGGAAACCAGATATTTGAGACAAATATTAAGTTTTCTTTATTTTTTCCATCATTAGTAGAGCAATCTGTACAGCATTGGTAGCAGCCCCTTTCCGCAGATTATCGGCAACCACCCACATATCAAGGGTGTTGGGTTGAGATAGGTCGCGGCGAAGGCGGCCTACAAATACTTCATTTTTCCCTTCGGCATACAACGGCATCGGATAAACGGCATTACCGGGATCATCCTGTACGATAATTCCGGGGCTGGAAGTAAGGAGATCTATCAACTCCTTCATCTCGAAATCTTTCTGCAATTCTACATTCACCGCTTCACTATGCCCCCCTTTAACAGGTATGCGCACCACGGTAGAGGTGATCTGTAAAGCGGGTTCCTCTAGTATTTTCCTTGTCTCATTTACCAGTTTCATCTCTTCACTGCTATAACCGTTGTCAAGAAAATCGCCTCCATGAGGAAAACAATTCATATCAATGGGATGGGGATATACTTTTTTACCGGCAATACCTTTTCGTTCATCCTCCATTTGTTTTACGGCCCCCACTCCTGTTCCCGTAACTGACTGATAAGTTGCAATCACCAGACGCCGGATACCATAGTTCTTATGCAAGGGGTTGAGGGCAACCACCATTTGAATAGTGCTGCAATTGGGATTGGCAATAATGTGCGTTTTTTCCGATAAAACATGGCCATTCACCTCAGGGACAACAAGAGGTATATCTGGACTCATCCGCCATGCAGAAGAATTATCGATTACATATGCACCCACATCAGCAAATTGGGGTGCCCAGATATGCGATACAGCAGCACCCGCTGAAAAAAGAACAATATCTGGCTTTTTTGCCAGTGCCTCCTTCAAACTGCATACCTGGTATTCTTTCCCTTTAAATACTATTTTTTTCCCAACCGAACGCTCCGATGCAGCAGGATAAAAAGCGTCTGCCGGAAAATCAAATTCTTCCAGTACTTCTGTCATTTTTTGCCCCACAAGTCCTGTGGCGCCTATCAATGCAAGCTTCATTGTTATTTATGTTTTTGTTTACGTCTAATTCGTGTTTCTTCTCAATTAGTCTATGACTCCTTCTCGTTTTTTTCTCTTGTATAACCTCAAAAATTCCGGCTTTCTCATATCGTAAAATCACCGCATAAAGTGCAAGTGACAATAATCTGAAGCGCAAAGCAAAAATGACAAGCAAATTTACTTCCCAATTTCCCACAAAAATACTATATTTAAATCTACAAAAGCAATTCCTTCATGATACGAATCTTTATTTCTTCCACTTTAATTATTTTTTCGATCGCTGTTTGTGCACAAATTAATGATGATTTCAGCGATGGTGATTTCACATCCAGTCCACCCTGGAGCGGAACCACAACTCTCTTTGCGGTGGAAAACCAAACACTCCGCCTGACCGATACCCAGGCAGGTGAAGCCTATCTGGCAACGCCCTCTTCACTTATCGATCAAACACAATGGGAATTCTGGATACGCATGGCTTTTACACCCAGCAACAACAATCATTCACGGATTTATCTGATTAGCGATTCACAAGACCTGCTTGCACCACTCAACGGGTATTTTCTCCAACTGGGCAAGACAGGTACCGGAAACAAGCGAATCTATTTTTACAGACAGACGGGCAGCGATACCGAAGAGATCATGGTGGGAAACGAAGAGATTTTCAACAATTCCAATAATATAGTCAGGATAAAAGTAACCCGCGACGAACAGGGAAACTGGGCATTTTTTGCGGATCCCCAAGGCGGTGAAATCTTTCTACCCCAGGGTACGATTACCGACAATGTCCACAATCAAACACAATGGTTTGGATGGGTTTGTCGATACACTGTTTCCAATTCTGACAGGTTTTATCTGGATGATGTATATGCCGGAGATATCATCATTGACGATACACCACCCGAACTATTGCAGGTAATGCCCCAAAACAACACTTCTCTGCAACTGACGTTCTCCGAACCCATCGAAAAGTCATCTGCACAAAACCTTATCAATTTTGAAGTCAACAAGGGCATCGGACAACCCATTTCTGCTCTTCGACCAGATGATCAACCCGATAAGGTGATCCTTGCCTTCGAAAATGAATTCGTCTCTGGTACATCCTATGAACTTACAGTGCAAAATATCAGCGATTTTTCAGGTAATATTCTCTCTTCTTCCTCAGCAGGTTTTGTATGGTATGTTCCGGTACCTTTCGATGTGGTATTCAACGAACTGATGCCCGACCCTACACCTCAGGAAGGTTTGCCACCCCATGAATACATTGAACTTTTCAATACCTCTCCTTTCCCTGTAAACCTGAAAGGTTGGATACTTCAGCACGGATCAACGCAACGCGAATTGCCAGAAGTGGTAATTCCACCCGAAGATTACCTTATCCTTACCACTACTTCTGCTGCCCGGGAATTTGAACCTTACGGGATGGTGACAGGGGTGCCATCTCTGTCGGCCACTGCTCTCACCAATGCTGGTAACACACTGATTCTGTATGACACTAACTACGAGATCATTTCATGGGTAAGTTATTCGGATACCTGGATCGATGACCCTGAAAAGACAGACGGCGGTTGGTCGATTGAAAAAGTCGATCCCCTTAACTTTTGCGAGCAGCAAAACAACTGGCTAGTATCCAAATCCCCTTTGGGAGGTACCCCTGGCTCGGCCAATTCTGTAAAAAGTGAAAACCCAGATACTACTCTTCCCCGGTTGCTCGGAGCAGTGTACGAAAATGAATACCAGGTAACCCTGTTTTTCAGTGAATCCATGGATGGTGACGCATTGCTTAATCCCCAACATTACACCCTGGACAATGGTTTGGGTAATCCTTTGTCGGTAAGCACCGTAGAGCCTTACAAACAGCAGGCAATCCTTACCCTCAGTTCTCCTGCCCTACCCGATCAGGTCTACCGGATCAGCATAGACAAGGCCCTTACCGATTGTGCCGGAAATTCAACCGAAAATAATTCAGTTCTTTTTACCGGTCGCAATCCCCGTCAATTTGATGTGGTTTTCAATGAAATAATGGCCGATCCATCGCCACCCATTGGGCTGCCAGAAGAAAAATACATCGAGATTTTTAATACTTCAGAATTTCCCCTTGTATTGCTCGATTGGACCCTTAGCCACGGGAATACTGACAGGTCGCTACCTTTCATCTATCTCCCGCCACATGATTATGCCATCATTACTACAGAAGAAGGTGCTGCTTTTTTGCAGGATTTTCCCAATGTATATGGTGTGCCTGGGTTGTCATCCACGTTTCTGACCCTGGGCGGACAAAGACTCACGCTGTCAGATCCGGAAGGAAATATCATTTCATGGGTAGAATACAGCAATACCTGGTATAACGATGCTTCCAAAGAAGAGGGTGGATGGTCGCTGGAAAAAATTGATCCATGGAACTTTTGCGGAGAAGCCGAAAACTGGAGGGCCAGCATAAGCCAATCGGGGGGTACACCCGGCACCGAAAACTCGGTATATGATCAGAACCCCGATAACAAACCGCCGCTTCTGCTCAGAGCCGGGTTTGAATCATCCGAAAAGATAATCCTGTATTTTAATGAAGACATGGATAGGAATACCCTGTCGAATCAGGAAAACTACTACGTAGATCAGGGAATAGGTGCGCCAATAGAGGCAACTCCTTTTCCCGGTAACTTTAAAAAAGTACTTTTAACAATCGCGCAACCTGCTGCTAAAGGAGTGATTTACAAGGTGTCCGTTAATGAACAACTTTCAGACTGCGCTGGCAATACCTTATCTTCAATATCAGTACCCTGGGGTATACCCGAAGAACCCGACAGTGCCGGTATGGTCATCAACGAGATCCTTTTTAATCCTCGACAAGGAGGAGAAAGATATGTGGAACTTTATAACCGTTCTGCACTCATTACCGACCTGAAAAATTACATTCTTACATCTGAAGACGAACTAACCGGAGAAATGACAAGCATCAGGGAGATATCGGATGAAAGTCAACTGTTTTTTCCCGGTGAATACCGTTTACTTACCGATGATACACTTGCCGTGCTGCAACAATACATGACACAAAACCGCAGCGGTTTTATCCAAACCAGTTTACCTTCCATGACCAACAGCGGCGGCGTTTTGATCCTGAGCTCAAAAGGCAGGAACATACAAGAAAGGATCGAATATGACGAACAGATGCACTATGCGCTGCTCACTGATCCCAAAGGAGTTGCATTGGAAAGACTTAACTTCGACCTGCCCGGAAACGAACACTCGAACTGGTTATCGGCAGGGCAAAATGTTGGTTTTGGAACACCTGCCTTTCAGAATTCTCAGTTCACGCCCCGTTCTCATTCACAAAATACGTCCATCGAGCTCTATCCAAAGATCTTTTCTCCCGATAACGATGGTCATAATGATGTGCTGAATATCTCATACAAAATGGAAAAACCCGGATATACGGCTCATGTGAGTATTTATGATCCTCGCGGAAGGTTGGTGAGAATTCTGGAAAGGAATATCCTTTTATCAAACGAAGGCGTATTGGTATGGGATGGAACCACCGAAGAAAACCAAAAAGCAAATATCGGTATCTATATTGTATTTATGGAAATATTTGATGACGAGGGAAATGTAGAGAATCTGAAAGAAACCGCCGTATTGGGTGGGCGGATGCCCTAAGAGAAAAAACGTAGCAAACTCTCATTGGTAAAGTATTGAAGCGGAGAGAGAAAACCTAAATCCCGCGTAACCAATCCCAAATAAAAAAAATCATCCCATCTTCATAATGAAGATGAGATGATATATTATGTTCAAAACGTATGTTTTTCATAACGTCAGTCAATCATCATTTTCACGATGCTCCTGGGCAGCTTCGTTTACTACCAGTTTAAATCCTTTTCCGTGGACATTGAGAAGTTCAACGTTGGGATCTTTCTTGAGGTATTTTCTTAATTTGGCGATGTATACATCCATGCTTCTGGCATTGAAATAGTTATCATCTAACCATATTTTTTTAAGTGCCAGCGAACGGTCCAGAACTTCATTGGTAAAGTCGCATAACATTTTCAGCAACTGTGCCTCTTTGGAGGTAAGTTTCTGGTCGTCGCCTTTAAAACTTAAAATCTGCCGGGCAAAGTCAAATGTGTAATTTCCAATATGGAAAAAGGTTTTGTGCGACTGGGAAGCGTCATCAAGGTTGGCGCGTCTGAGAATGGCGTTGATACGAAGCAGGAGTTCTTCCATACTGAAGGGTTTGGTCAGATAATCATCCGCTCCGATTTTCAGACCTTCAATAATATCTTCCTGCATGGTTTTGGCGGTTAAGAACAGAATGGGTACTTTTTTGTCTACCTTTCTAATATCTTTGGCCAGTGAGAAACCATCTTTTTCGGGCATCATAACGTCAAAAATGCAAAAGTCAAATGATTCTTTTAAAAACATCTTATATGCCTCAACGCCATTGACGGCAAGCTTTACAGGAAACCCTTTCGCTTCAAGATAGGCTTTGAGGATGGTTCCCAGGTTTGGATCATCCTCTGCCAATAAAATTTTAATTTTCTTTTTCTCCATATGACTAAAATCTTATGATAATTGATAAAATTTTGAAAAGAATCTAGTTAAATCCAAAAGGGATAAAAACAGAAAACCTCGATCCTTTTTTTAATTCACTTTGCAATTTCACGTAACCTCCGTGAAGTTCTGCAATGGATTTTACATAACTCAGTCCCAATCCGAAACCTTTTACATTATGCACATTGCCGGTTGAAATACGGTATAAATTATCAAATATTTTTTTTTGATTTATTTTACTAATACCTATTCCATTATCTTCAACATGAGTGAGTATGCCATTGTTCATATTTTCCGTAAATATTACAATTTTCGGAAAATTATCTGAATATTTAATAGCATTATCAAGCAAATTAAAAATAACATTCGTTAAATGAACTTTGTCTGCTTCCAGAAAACTGAATTCTGCATTCAATCGTTTCTCTATAGTTCCGTGACGCGAACGAAGTTGTAAACCAATCTTATTGATAGCATCTTCGATTACATCATGCAAATTAAACCCTGTTTTATTCAAATGTAATTTACCTTTTTCCAACTGGGCTGTTTGCAAAACTCTTTGGGTCATTAAACCTAAACGATTATTTTCCTCATTAATTACATTAATATAATTTTGATATAAATTTTCTGATTTCTGAACATCTTTGTCTCTAAGTGCCTGACAAGCTAATGAAATGGTAGAAATAGGTGTTTTTAACTCATGTGTCATATTGTTAATAAAGTCATTTTTCATCAAAGATAATTGTTTCTGCTTTATGATGGTAATGATTGTATAGGTAAATGATGAAATAATTATCAAAATAAAAATACCCGATATCATGGTCATGATATTCATTTGTGTAAGCAGATAAGTTTGCTGATTAGGAAAGTAGATCAATAAAAACTCAGGACTGCGAAAAACATCGTTGGGGAAAAGACTAAAAGCATATTCGGTTTGAAGCAGTTCTTCGGAATATTTGCCGGTTTTTTCTGAAATCAGGGTATTGTATACCGGGTCATAAACACCAAACTCGTATTTTGTGCGGATACCCGCTCGCTCCATTTCTGCCTGAATTAGCGAATCCAGAATAGAAATATTTTGTTGTAAGGCAGGTTTAATATTATGCTGTGCTGAAAAGAGTTCATCGAAAAGGTCATTGATAATTTTACTACGCTGAAAAAAATCCCAGTAAAGGTTATCTGAGTTTTCTGCACGGTGCTTTCGATTCGCATATCCCCCCTGCTGGTATTCGAAAAAACTGGGTAACTTATCATTTTCATCAATAGGCACACCTGTAAAAGGATCAAGATTGGGAAACCCATAGGGCTCATGATAAGAAGAAACTGAATCTGAAGGGTTTGCCGCAGAATCAATCTGTTCTGCTATTTTTTCATAATTCGCCTGGTTGATAGAATCCAATTTATTAAAAAATAAATTCAACTGCTCATCTTCTTCGTACTCCTGAAAAAAGATACCTGCCATCTCAATTTTATTGTACTTGTAAATGGAGGATGTAATTGCCTCGCTTACATCCCGGTTAAAGTTTGATTCTTTCAGGATAAAAGCATTGCTGATCCAATATAGCTGTATACCTATCAAACCTAATAATGAAAGGGTGATAAGGATTACAACTACTATGATCACATTCTTTTTCATCTGCTCATCATTTTTTTATATCAGTTCTCGTTTTTTCAACGAACGTTATCGTCAAAAAAATTTGTTATTCAAACCTGATATGTAAGATAAAAGGATCATCTTTGTATTTATAATAAGTATTCAAATAATATCATGGATCAACTCTTGTAAATTCATGAAAGAAAATTATGCATACATGTGATGAAGAATACACTTAAAAACAAAAATTGTTTTGTCTGGTAATACTTTCTACTTCGCAGACAGGATCCATCCACACCTTTATGAGGATTTTATCTGTTCAATCAATAAAATATCTATCACATTCATACATCATTTTTTCTGAATAGAGGGGGATTACCAAAAGGTATATGGTAACTATTTCTTGTTTTTTACACTCATTTTTTTACACATAACCAAAAAGAAACCTTGAACATTTACCTGATAAAAAAAACTCATCTGCAAGCGATTTATGTCGACTAAATATTTATTCTATATCACCAAAAGTTTTTTAAACTACTTCATAATTTGTAAATATACAAACTGTAATGCCTGCCGGATGCATTTTAACATTATTTAATTTTATATATATGTTATTTTATTTAATATGTGGAATAATGATAATTATTAAAATAGAAATCCATTCGATCTGAAAATATCCATTCTATCCAATAATAATGGGGTGATAAAATGGAAGATTAAAAGTAAGATGATTGTAAAACACATTTATCTCCTAAAAAAGAGGACAGAATTAACAAGCATTAACATTTTTTTGATCTGGGTATATCTAAAAACTAATACCTTTGTTTTCAGGCAAACAAACATGCAAATTACCAATAATTTCATTGGTTTTTTACAGTGTATTAGTTTTTGTGGTTATTTAATTGTGGATTGAATCGGCCGGAGTGGTTACCGGCCGATTTTTTTTGCTCCTGTCTATTGCCTTTCTCTTGATTCTACTGATAAAAATTCATTACTTTTATATTGGATTTGTTTATCGCAGGTTTTTCCTGGCATAAATAGTCTTTGCAAGAAAACTACACATGCTGCGTTTCTCTGTTTCTCAGTCATATTGCTCCATGTTTGCTTTTCCAGGGAATGTATGTATTTGATTCGCAAACTTGCCGTGTTCATCCGTTTCAAAAATATTACGCAATAAAAAATAAAAACAAAACAACAAACCCAAAAACCTGATCATATGCATAACTACAACCCTGTTTTTGAATTTCATACAGAACGTACGATACGTAGAAAATTCAATATTGAAACCTCTTTCTTTTCTACAAATGGAAGTGTGGTGTTTAGTAATTTTGCAGCCGTTCGGAATTTTGTTTATAAATTCAATGCAAAAAGCGACCCCCGCATTCATATTTATCCTGGTGAGGTTCATGCTTCTGCCATGCTCGAAGAAATCTATCATATTATGTTTCGTCAGTACGAAAAGCAAATGGAACCACGTATTTTTGAGAAAATCCTTGACGTCATGGATTCAAAAAAGGAAAATCTGGATAAACTTTTATTTGACTTTGCTGACAAATTTCCACCCCAAAAGGTTTATTCCGGTGAGATAACCATAAATCAATACCTCGAGAGCACAACAGAAGGGAGAAGCAATATTCTGATCATACTGGAAGAAATGATCATGTTGTTTTTTTCCAACTACAACCCTGCAAATAAAAAACTAAAAGAACTTTTTGATGAAAATCACCTGGAAGAAAAAGATACTTTCCTGGAATATATAAGCGAAACAGAAGATTTTCTAAAAGATCAACCACGGTTTGGACCAGGTAACCAAACACTATTTGAACTTTTCAGGGCACCAATACATCATGCACCCGAAGATATCAGCCGACAACTGGATTTTGTAATGCAAAACTGGAAGGAATATATCCCTGAACAGGTTTACACCCTTTTACTCAGAAGCAAAGACCTGCTCAAAGAAGATGTGCATTTTGATACTGCAGGCGGAGCAGGAACACCTACCATGGCTCCCCGCTACAAGGGTCATGCTGATGAAGCGCATGACCTTACAATTGGAAAGTCAGGATATCACTTTGCTGATGAAGCGGAGAAAGATTACGAAGAACCCGAGCAATTTACACCTGACGTGCACTGGATGCCCAGTGTGGTGATGCTGGCAAAAAACACCTATGTTTGGCTCGATCAACTTTCTAAAAAATATCAACGCGATATTCGTACACTCGATCAGATACCAGATGAAGAACTCGATCTGATCAAAAACCACCATTTTACAGGACTTTGGCTCATTGGCATTTGGGAGCGAAGTGATGCATCTAAAAGAATCAAACATATCATGGGAAACATTGATGCTGTATCTTCCGCTTACTCCCTTTATGATTACCAGATCGCACATGACCTGGGAGGAGAACAGGCATACCAGAACCTGAACAGGCGGACACAGCATCGCGGCATTCGCTTAGCCAGCGACATGGTACCCAATCATACAGGTGTTTTCTCTAAATGGATAGTAGAACACCCCGACTATTTTATTCAGACAGAACATCCCCCCTTCCCCGGATATACATTCACAGGAGAAAACCTTTCGCAGAATCCTGACCTGGAAATACGCATTGAAGACGGATATTACAGTAAAACAGATGCTGCTGTGGTTTTTCAAAGAATAGACAAAAGAAACCATGAAATAAGGTATATTTACCATGGAAACGATGGAACCCTAATGCCCTGGAATGATACAGCACAACTGGATATGATCAAGAAGGAGGTACGGGAAGCGGTCATTCAAAAAATATTTGATGTGGCGGCAAAGTTCTCTATCATAAGATTTGATGCTGCCATGACACTGGCAAAAAAGCACTTTTCGCGCCTCTGGTATCCAAGACCCGGATCAGGTGGCGACATACCCTCCAGAGCAGACTATGCCATGAGCAAAAAACAATTCGATGAACTTTTTCCAGTGGAATTTTGGCGCGAAGTGGTTGACCGAATGAACGAACAAATGCCGGAAACTCTGCTGCTGGCAGAAGCTTTCTGGTTTATGGAAGGATATTTTGTGCGCACCCTGGGTATGCACAGAGTATACAATTCAGCATTTATGCACATGCTTAAAAATGAAGAAAATGAAAAATACCGCGACCTGATCACAAACACATTAGAGTTTGAACCCGAAATACTCAAACGATATGTGAACTTTATGAGCAACCCCGATGAAGAAACCGCTATCAGTCAGTTTGGTACAGGAGATAAATACTTTGGTGTATGTGTGCTTATGTGTACTCTGCCAGGATTACCTATGTTTGCACACGGGCAAATTGAAGGGTACCATGAAAAATATGGCATGGAATATCAACGTGCATATTATAACGAAGAACCGGAGCAATGGCTCATAGAAAAACATGAAAAGCAAATTTTTCCCCTTACCCAAAAAAGATACCTCTTCAGCGAAGTGAATCAGTTCAATATTTTCGACTTCTCCGATTATTATGGAAATATCAACGAAAATGTTTTCGCTTACACCAATGTTTTCAAACAAGAAAAAGCACTTGTACTATACAATAACAAATATGAAAAAGCGCAAGGAAAAATTCAATTCTCTGCCCCAAAACTTACACGCACCTCAAACGGCAAAGAACCTCTCAGCGTAAACCTTGCACAGGCTCTACACATCAAAAATGACCCTAATCTTTATTACCTTTTCAAAGAACATTTTTCAGGTTTAGAATATTTGAAAACTGGTAAGGAGATTCATGAAAACGGTTTCCAATGGGAATTGCAGGGATTTGAATACCGCATATTCTGGGATTTCCAGGAGATATATGATGCGGATGGGCAGATCAGCAAACTCTATTGGAAAATCGCCGGTAACGGCATTGAATCACTCGAAAAAGTAAGAAAACAGATGCTCATGGAACCTCTGCACTTTGCTGTGGAAGCCGTTTTTCATGATGATATAATTGACTTTGTGATCAATAATGTATTGAATGAGCGCAGAAGTAAATCAGAAAAACTGGGATATACATTGATGAAAAGCCGTTTTAAAAACCTAATGGCCAAAATTGTGGAAGGTAATCATACAAAACTGGAAGTGGACACCGAAAAAACAAGCATACATTTTGTAGAAAAGGTAAAATCAGTGGAAAGAACATTTGACTTTGTAAAAAACAATGAACACCTGATCGCAAAAGTACTCAAAAAAGCAGGCACTTCATCACTCGACAATCTTTTGACTACGGGAAGCAAAACAACTTACAGGGAAAATGCCATTTTGATGCTGGCGCTGCTTACCCTCCAGTCAGCCGCAACACTTGATGAATCAGATAGCGAAACCTTTCTGTTTGGTAAACTTCTGCTGCATTGGCCCCTGGAAAAAATCCTGGCAAAAACTGGTAAAGGACAACCAGGAAAACAAAGAGATATGGATCTGATCAGACTTCTTCTATCTTATGAAAATTTAAAGCATTCGCAAACACAAACAGAAACGGATAGAAAAAAGGATCATCAGCCAGAAATTGAAATCCATAATACCCCCGGCAAAAAACAACCGGAAAAAGGAATCACCGAAACGAACCTAAGTAAACATAAAAAATTGCTTGCATTTATGCAGTTAAAAACCACTCAGGATTTTATTGGTGTGAACACATATGAAGGGGTAAGATATTTCAGCAAAGAAAGTTTTGAAGAACTTGTCAAATGGATATTTACACTGAATATTCAAAAAATATTTTTGCTGTCAGATGTTGAAGAAAATGAGACCAATCAGGAACAGAGCAATTTGATCCGTGAAAAGATTGAAAAGGAGATTTTACTCTATCTGCAAAGAATGGAATTTTCAGAAAAAAGCGGATATGTGTATGATCAACTCATTTCATTAATGAGGGAAAACCAAATTGAATAAAAAACCTGTTAATCCTTCGCAATCCATCTGTCGTTTCTTAATTCCGAAATCCTTTGTACGGTTGTACATTTTTTTCGTATTTTTGCACTTCGTAAAAAAAAACCAGTTTAATTTACTGTAAAAGAAAACTTTATAACCAGGCACTGTGAAAAGTACGGAAAACAAAGAATGGCTTGCCATTGTTAATCCCAATGCAGGCGTTGGCAAAGGAAAGAGGGACTGGAAAAAGATCTCCGGCATCATGGATAAACAAAAACTTTCGTACGATGCTGTTTTCACAGAAAAGCGGGGTCATGCCATAAAACTTACCCAGCAATATATTGCCAAAGGATACCGGAAAATTATTTCAGTGGGTGGCGATGGCACTTTAAATGAGGTGGTAAACGGAATTTTCCATCAAACACTGGTTCCTACGCACCATATTACCCTGGCTGTGGTTTCTGTAGGAACCGGAAACGACTGGATCAGAACCTTTATGGTGCCAACCGACTATAAACAATCGGTTGCCCTGATCAAAAAACAGGACACTTTTATTCAAGACGCAGGCATGGTGAGCTTTAGTCATGAAAAAGGGCTGGGTACGAGATATTTTATCAACATGGCTGGCTTGGGATTTGATGGATTGGTGGCGCAAAAAACAAATGCTGATAAAGAACAGGGCAAGGCCAATCCAGTGGTATATTTTAAAAATATATTTGCTTCCCTGTTTGCTTACAAGTCGGTTGCTACACGCCTCGTGATAGACAATTTGGAAATGCATCATAAAATCTTTACCCTGGCAGTAGGTATCGGCCAGTTTAATGGCGGAGGTATGAAACAAACACCAGATGCCATTCCCGATGATGGATTTTTTGATCTTACCCTGATCAAAGATATGAGCAAATGGTCGGTAATTGCCAATGTAAACAGACTGTACAACGGCACCATCAAAAAACATAAAAAAGTAGAGGTACATAAAGGAAGAAATATTGTGATTGAACCCCAATCACCTGTGCTGATAGAGGTAGATGGCGAATCTATCGGACATTCACCTTTCAACTTTACCATTTTACCCAAAAGTCTGAAAGTGGTAATCAACGCCAAAAAAATTAAACCATTCATTGATAAAAAAGAAAAATAACGATCTACATCTTTCATCATGCAAAAAGGAGACGACAGTTTTAAGAAAATCATTGCCCATGCCAAAGAGTATGGATTTATTTTTCAAAGTAGCGAAATTTATGACGGATTAAGCGCCGTTTACGACTATGGTCAAAATGGAAGCGCCCTGAAAAAAAACATCATGGAATATTGGTGGAAATCTATGGTGCAGTTCCACGAAAATATTGTGGGTATCGATTCTGCTATTTTCATGCATCCAACTGTATGGAAAGCATCAGGACACGTAGATGCATTTAACGATCCCCTTATCGATAACAAAGACTCAAGGAAAAGATACCGTGCCGATGTGCTTATTGAAGATTATATGGCCAAACTTGAAGACAAGATCAGAAAAGAGGTGACCAAAGCTGCTAAAAAATTTGGTGAATCTTTTGATGAGGCAATGTTCAGGGAAACCAATCCCCGCGTAAAAGCCAACCAGGAAAAAATCGATACCATCCGCAACCGTTTTGTCAGATCTCTTGAAAAGGAAGATTTGAAAGATGTAAAAGCACTAATTGATGAGCTGGGTATTGCCTGCCCTGTTTCAGGATCAAAAAACTGGACTGATGTAAGGCAGTTCAACCTGATGTTCAGCACACAGATGGGATCTGTAACAGAGGATACCAGTCAAATATATCTGCGCCCCGAAACAGCACAGGGAATATTCGTAAACTACCTCAATGTGCAAAAGACCGGCAGAATGAAGATTCCTTTTGGCATTGCACAAATTGGAAAAGCTTTCCGAAACGAGATCGTAGCAAGACAATTCATATTCCGCATGCGCGAATTTGAGCAAATGGAGATGCAGTTTTTTGTCAAACCCGGCCAAGAGATGAAATGGTACGAGTACTGGAAAAATGAAAGGATGCGATGGCACAAGGCACTCGGTATTCCCGAAGAAAATTTCCGCTTTCACGACCATGACAAGCTCGCCCACTACGCCAATGCTGCTGCCGATATAGAGTTTATGTTCCCATTTGGATTTAAAGAACTCGAAGGGATTCACTCACGTACTGATTTTGATCTGGGAGCACATCAGAAATTCTCAGGTAAAAAACTACAATACTTCGATCCGGAAACCAATGAAAGCTACGTACCCTATGTGGTGGAAACCTCTATTGGACTAGACAGAATGTTTCTGGCTGTGCTAAGCAACTCGCTGAAAGAGGAAACTCTTGAAGATGGTTCGGAAAGAGTTGTGATGACATTGCCTCCCATGCTTGCACCCTATAAAGTGGCCGTATTGCCCCTGATGAAAAAAGACGGACTGGCAGAAAAAGCACGACAGGTAATGGATGATCTGAAATATGATTTCATGTGCATTTATGAAGAAAAAGATGCCATTGGAAGAAGGTACAGAAGACAGGATGCCATTGGAACACCCTATTGTGTTACCATTGATCATCAAACACTGCAAGATGATACGGTTACCATTCGCGAAAGAGATACCATGAAACAGGACAGGATACACACCAGTGAGATCAAAAATATTGTGAAGCAAAGGATCGACTTTCGACCCGGAAAACAGAACCCATAATTCAGATTAATGCCTGTAATTTTGCTTTTGGAAACCGCAACAAAGGTTTGTTCGGTTGGTTTATCCCGCAATGGAGAAATGATCGCCCTGCGCGAAGATAAAACACCCGATTATTCCCACTCATCTCTTCTTACTGTATTTGCAGATGAAGTATTGAAAGAAGCATCCCTGGCATTCAATCAACTGGATGCTGTTGCCGTGAGCATGGGTCCCGGATCATATACAGGACTCAGAATCGGTGTAAGTGCCGCGAAGGGGTTTTGTTTTGCTTTGAACATTCCACTCATTGCTATCAGCAGCCTTGAATCATTGGCGTATGTGGCGGCAGCAAAGGCAAATGAAAATTATGATCTGCTTGTGCCCATGATCGATGCGCGCCGCATGGAAGTTTATACTGCTGTTTTCGATCAAAACCTCCATAATCGCAAACCTACCAGTGCCATGATCATTGATGAAAACTCATATCATGACAAACTGATAACCAACAAGATCCTGTTTTTTGGTGATGGGGCTGCCAAGTGCCGTGAAGTTATCAACCATCCTCATGCTAAATTTAATGAAACAATACATTCATCCGCTACCGGATTGCTAAAACCATCATTGCTCAAATTCAAAAACAGAGACTTCGAAGACACAGCATACTTCGAACCTTTTTACCTGAAAGATTTTATTGCGGGTAAACCCAAAATAAAAGGTTTGCATTAAACCGGTTTTTCATTGTATATTTGCAATGATTCTCCATTCAAAATGCCTGGTACATGTTCAAAAAGATTCCTCCTTTTCTTAAAAATATTTACTTCGTTGTGTTCATGGCAGCATTGGTATGGTTTGTTTTTTTTGATCAGAATAATCTGATTCAACAATATCGGTTGTCCAGAGAGATCAAAAAACTGAAAGTAGAAAAAGAATATTACATAGAGGAGATAAAACGTGACAGTTTGCAAATGGAAAAATTTAAAAACGATCCCGCCGAACTGGAACGATATGCCAGAGAAAAATACCTGATGAAAAAGGAAAATGAGGATATCTTTATTATCCGTGATTAACCTGTAATCATTCCCCCGGGTTTTTGCGTACCCGCTTTTATCACTTTTTTCTTATACCATCCCTCATTGCATAAGCATTTTAACCATTTTTGCCGTTCCCCTTTCGGGAAAAAACTGCCCTATATACACACCACTCTCCAGAAATGAAAGGTCTATCTCTGTTTGTGAATTCCTTAATTGTCCTTCCGCTACTTTTGATCCTTTACTGTCCAAAATATAAAAACGGGCATTATGCCAATGCGATGCATACTCCAGGTGTATTTTCCCGGTGGAAGGATTGGGGTAAACCCTCACCCTGTTCTCAATAGCATCAAGGATACCTGCCGAATCTAGCAAAGTAAAATCTTTGAGCATATAGTTATCCGGGTCAAATTCCAAATTTTCAACTTTACCTTCCACAGGTATTTTAAATACCTGACCGGAATGCTCCTGCATTCTTCTGATCTGAAAATTCTGCTCTGGTGTAGTAACTTCAAAAGCAAGTGTACCCCTGAAAAATGATGTACCTTCGGCGGATCCCTGTTGCGCAGAACGGATCATCAGGGTATCGTTTTCCTGCCACCACTCGATATTATAAACAGGGTAACCCTCTCCATAATACCATTGATCAAAAAACCAGTCCCAGTCTGAATCTGTATGCAATTCTATATGATCTTTGAAATCATCACCACTGGCCACCTGATGAGCATAAGTATCCTGAAAATCCTCCATAATAAAGAAAAACAAATCATCATCGTTAATTTCAAAGCGCAACTGATGGAGGATGGCAGCGCCTTTCCTGTATGAAAGTCGTCCGTTAAAAATCCTCCATACACTGTTTAATTCCTGAAAAGGGACAAACACCGATCCGCCGGGTTGTGATTTTATATTGCTGTGCGCCCCTTCCATCCAGTTATCGGCCTGAGAGCGTGAGAGAATAAACTCGCGTGCCAGATATTCGCCATAAGAAGCAAACCCTTCATTAATCCAGATATCGCTCCAGGTGGCACAGGTTACCTGATTACCATACCAATGGTGGGCCAGTTCATGAGCGGTTATGTCAAAACCAAAATATCCCATTGTAGACAAGGTTTGATGCTCCATTCCTCCTCCCAAAGGTGCCTGCGCGTGCCCGTATTTTTCGGTGCTAAAGGGGTAATCACCCCAAATCTGCGAAAACAAGGTCATAAAATCTTTCGTGTTATCGATCTGATCTTTCAGGTCTTCTAAAACCCCTGGTTGGTTATAAATAAAATTTTGAACCAGAATGCTGTCGTTTTCATTGGAAAGGGTTGCATAAAAATTGTACTCCTGATAATTGGCAACTGCAATGGATATCAGGTAATAAGCAATCGGATAAAATGTTTTCCACTCGTATCGGATCTTGTTGCCTGGCAGTTCAACAACCTGATGCAGCAACCCATTGGAGGCACCAATGAAACCTGCCGGTGTGGTGATAGAAATGCTTGCACTATCCGCTTTATCTTCTAAAACCTGTTTTACAGGAAACCATTTGCGGGCGTTGTGGGGTTCGGAAAGGGTGTATACAACATTTTCTCCAAAATTGTTGGTGGCATTGGTAAGTCCGGAAAAAAATGCCTCAGGCTGCGGTTCTCCTTCATAAACAACCTCAATGGTAAGTAATGATCCCTGCAGGTAGGATTGGCCAAGATCTGCTGCAATCGCTTGGTCCTGATGAGAAAAAGAAAGGGTATCCTGATTCAGTAAGACATGGTCTACGGTTAGTTCCTGTGTAAGTTCCAAAACAAAAACCGTGACTTCAGGAGCGGTTACCTCCGCAGTGACCCTGGTTATCCCTTTTATATTTGTACTTCCGGGAAATACCTCCACATCAATATCATAAGATTTCACATCGTAATCATGCAATCTTTCATCCTGCTCATATATACCAATAGAAATGTTATGGATTTTTGAATGGGAACAGAAATGACTGCATTCTTCAGAATGTCCTTGCTGTGGTATGTTGGCGAAAGCAATAGTAGAAAACGAAATCATGATGATCATGAGAAAGTTAATGCTAACATTCATTACTGAATGATTTTTACAAAAAGAATATATCATGATTAAATGTGTTTGGGGAAAAATAATGTAACATGTAAAAATACGAACAATCGGGTAATTGGAAAAGTTTCCCCCAACTTATTTGCTATCTGTTTTTTCTTCCTAAATCTGATTCTCGTTCATTCATTATCAGGGCAATCGGACATATGTACAAAAAAAACATCGCTGTGTGTTTTAATACATCTTTCATGGCCCGGTTCTTATTTGCAGCCAATACATGCGCAAACAAGGAAAAGAATGTATTCAAACATTCAAAATAATTTTGCACCTTTGCAATAATTGAAAGAGACATGGCAAATTCCATTAAAAGGCTGGCCGGGCAAACCGCTATTTACGGATTAAGCAGTATTGTCGGACGCCTGCTCAACTACCTGCTTGTTCCGGTTTACACCAATTATTTTCTCACCCATGAGTTTGGTGTTATTGCAGAAATGTACTCCTATGTAGCCATTTTAATTGTTATCCTGACACATGGCATGGAGACCGCCTTTTTTCGATTTGCCCAACAGGAGCAAAACCGCAAAGAAACAATTTTCAGTACCGCTATGCTCTCCGTATTGCTTTTAAGCGCGGTATTTATAATTTTCACTATCACATTCAGGCAGGATATTTCTCAAATGATGCGCTATCCTGAGCATCCCGAATACATATGGTGGTTTGCTCTGATCATAGGACTTGATGCTTTCTCAGCAATTCCTTTTGCCCGGTTGCGTGCCGAAAACCGCCCGCTGCTTTTCGCTGCCCTCAAACTTACGGGTATTGGTATCAACATAACCCTTGTGTTGTTTTTTGTGATTGCCTCTCCTTTTCTAATGGAGGCAAATTATCCTTTATTAACCCCTTTTGTAAGATCATTTTACAACCCCGAAATGGGTGTAGGATATGTCTTTATTGCGAATCTGGCAGCAAGTTCTTTTACAGCAATACTTTTGGTGCCGGTTACGATCCGGCAAAAAATACACTTTTCAACCGAATTATGGAGAAAGATGATTCTCTATGCACTTCCCCTTTTGATAGCCGGATTGGCAGGCATTATTAATGAAGCACTTGACAAAATCCTGCTAAAATACCTGCTTCCCGAAGACATTGCCATGTCGCAGGTTGGTATTTACGGGGCATGCTACCGGGTTTCGGTTCTGATGATTCTTTTCATTCAGGCTTTTCGATTTGCAGCCGAACCTTTTTTCTTTGCCGAATACAAAAACTCTCAGTCAAAAGAGATTTATGCCCGCGTAATGAATGTATTTGTCATCACCTGTCTTTTTATCTTCATGGGCATCATGATGTATATGGATATTATACAATATTTCATTGGTAAAGATTTCAGAGAGGGACTGGATGTAGTTCCTATTTTGCTCATGGCACATATTTTTCTGGGCATTTATTTTAATCTCTCTATCTGGTATAAACTTACCGGTCAAACACACTATGGAGCCATTATCGCCATTGCAGGAGCATCTATTACTGTACTCATCAATGTATGGTTGATACCCGTAATAGGATACTATGCTTCTGCCTGGGCACACCTGGCATGTTATTTTAGCATGGTGGTTATTTCCTGGTACTGGGGAAAAAAGCATTTTCCGGTACCATACAATATCAAAAAGATATTCCTGATGATGGTGTCAGCATTGGCGCTTTTCTTTATTCATAGTCAAATACCCATCTTTTACCGCCCGGTAAACTGGGTTATAAGCGCATTTTTTCTTGCCTTTTTTGCCATCAGTATTTGGTTTATAGATGTGGAAACCCGACAAACCTTAAGACCTTTCTTTGAAATGTTAAGAAAAAAAATATCTCAGAAACTCCAATAGAGTAATCCCGGTTCTGGTTTTTTTGAGGTAACTTCACTGTTTTTTATGACAATCTTAAAAACGCCCGTTTAAACCATGAATAAACCATTTCCTAATGTTGTTTTTACACCTAAAGCTTTTAAATCAGCCCTAAATTTTGTATCTTAGCTATCCTTTATTGAATTTTGGGGGTAAAAAATTCTTTTATTTGTTTTTATCGTTGTCAATCCATCCAAAACAAAGCAAAATTTCCAAAATCTGGAAATTACAGGTTGTTCTTTTTTATTCATGTACCATGCTCCGGAAAACCCGGATTGGGATTATATTCTGCCTGAACAACCTGAAAATCAAAAGTTCCTTTGGTTAATAAAGGATTATGTTCATCTTTTAAGATTCAATGATTATCAAAACACAATATCGCTTATGATCATTTCACAACAGGAAAAATTACTGCAATCAGCCAAAAATCTGGTTATTTCAGAATCAACCAAAAAACTCATAGATCAACTCTTCGATGAAAATCCACGGTTGAAAACACTGCTCGATCAAAGTAAAACGGCTACCCATTTTCAAAACCTCATTGAAGACTGGATACTTGAATACCTCGAAAACAATCCCCTTTCCAAAGAATTTTATGAAGGTAAAATTCATGGATTTGAAAACCTAAAACGATTGGAATGGAAAGATTATGCCGCTATCAGAATACTTGACTATATAAGCAATTCCGGTCGCGAATTCGAGGATCTCAACCTAAGAGGCAGGAAAGTAGTATCGGAACCTTTTGTGCTGCTGTATAAAGCAGTAAAAGAAAATACTGGTGGTGCACATTGTAACTTTGTTTTAGACATGATACACCTTTTTCGCCAGTTTACCGGTTTCGAGAAACGAACACTCCCTTCAAAGGAAAAAATTAGAGAATGGATGGGTCATCATCCTGACGGTTTGGACCAGAGAATCATAGAGATAAGAGAAAGAAATAAACGCCGCATCATTGACACATTGATACAAAAAATTGACAACAAGGAAATTAAAAGCAAAAAATTCTATTTCAACCCCGGTTTAAGCTATCGGGAAAAAACAGCAATAGTTAGCAAATGGTGGGATGATCATACTTTTCATCTGCGCTTTGCTGTGAGAAATCCCGATCTGCTTAATGAACTGCTTGATAACTCGCTGGATGAAGATACGATGAAGGTGCTTTACAAAGCACAAAAAAGTGGTATCCCTTTTTTTGTAAACCCCTATTATTTATCACTTTTAAATGTAAATGCCCCCGATTTTGCCAAAGGAGCAGATTTGGCCATCCGCTATTATGTAATTTACAGCAGCCAGCTGGTAGATGAATTTGGGAATATTGTAGCCTGGGAAAAAGAAGATATTGTAGAGCCAGGTAAACCCAATGCCGCCGGATGGATCCTCCCATCAAACAATAACGTACACAGACGCTACCCCGAAGTGGCTATTCTCATACCCGATACGGTAGGCAGGGCTTGTGCCGGATTATGTGCTTCCTGTCAAAGAATGTATGATTTTCAGAGAGGGAATCTCAATTTTGATCTCGAAAAACTTCAACCCCGCGAATCGTGGGACGTAAAGATGAAAAGGATCATGAAGTACTGGGAAGAAGACACCCAACTGCGTGATATTCTCATTACAGGTGGCGACGCACTGATGAGCTCTGATACCTCGCTGAAAAAAATACTCAATGCTGTATATGAAATGGCATTGAGAAAAATACAATCGAATAAAGAAAGAAAGGAAAATGAAAAATATGCTGAAATCGTGCGGGTTAGACTAGGTACACGACTTCCGGTATACCTGCCCCAAAGGATTACTTCTTCACTGGTGGACATTCTGGCAGATTTTAAACAAAAAGCGACCAGAGCGGGCATAAAACAATTCGTTGTGCAAACGCATTTTCAAAGCCCTATGGAAATAACACCAGAATCCAGAAAAGGAATTGAAAAAATTATCAGTGCCGGCTGGATGGTCGTAAACCAGCTTGTTTTTACAGCGCCTGCATCCCGCCGTGGACATACAGCCAAACTGAGGAAAGCACTAAACGACATGGGGGTTTTACCCTATTATACCTTCTCTGTGAAAGGATATATGGAAAACAGTTCCAAATTTGCTACCAATGCCAGAGCAGCACAGGAGCAATTCGAAGAAAAGACCCTTGGCGAAATACCCAAAAAATTTATTGACGATATTATATCTTTTCCAGATAGTGCGGAAAACATGGTGAAACAGATCGATCATTTAAGAGAAAAAGCAGACATCCCTTTCCTCTCTACAGACCGCAATGTACTCAACCTGCCGGGAGTAGGTAAAAGCATGACTTACAGAGTGATAGGGATCACCAAAGACGGACGCAGAATTCTTGAATTCGACCACGACCATACACGAAATCATAGCCCTGTCATCGATCAATTGGGGAAATTCGTAATCATTGAATCAAAATCTATTGCATCTTACCTTGAGCAACTTAAAGAGATGGGTGAAAATAAATACGACTATGCTTCCATTTGGGGATACAGCATCAGTGAAACTGAAAACAGACCTTCGGTGTATGAATATCCGGCATATACTTTTGCCCTTACTTCACAGTTTTCTAACTATAAGGAATAATCGTAATCCCGCTTTTAAAAATAACCATGGGAAATAATCCCTGCCTATAGTGATAGTGGTGATGGATATTTGTGCGAATGAACCGAGCCATGACAAAAATTTTGACACACACACGGATGATGATAATTCGTGGCATGGACAAAAATACAAAAACCGGAATTTTGGCGAGCTCCATCTGACCTATTTAATAAAATTATAAACAGATGAACCGAGCCATGACAATACTATTGACACACATTCGGATGATTAGATTTCGTAGCATGGACAAAAATACAAAAACCGGAGTTTTGGCGAGCTCCATCTGACCGTATTAATCAAATTATAAACAGATGAAACAACCTTTGCAAGACAAAACAAGATGTTTTTCTTTCGGGTACTAATCCTTGTTACTTCCTTTTCCCATAATTTAGAAGTCTAAGGTGCAAACTTGCTTTATCTTTTTGATTTAGTTTGAAGTCTTTCGTATATTTGTACCCCAATTTAGACTTAATCTAAATAAGAATATCAATTAACAAGGATTAATTTTTGATTTTCAACATATATTTCTCAACGTTGTTGTGTTGTTATGCTTATCAAAAAACAAAAAGAAACATGAATTATGGCTGAAGATAAAAATAATGCATATCTTAACGAACTGACCAATACGGACTATAAATTTGGTTTTTATACTGATATCGAGATGGATCAGGCTCCCAAAGGCCTTACAGAGGATACCATCAGGTTCATCTCAGCCAAAAAGAATGAACCTGATTTTATGCTCGAATTCCGGTTGCGTGCTTTTCGTCATTGGCAAACCCTCGAAGAACCCAAATGGGCACACGTAAATTATCCAAAGATAAACTATCAGGATATTATATACTACTCAGCACCAAAAAATACCCCCAGCTATGATAGCCTCGATGAAGTGGACCCGCAATTGCTCGAAACTTTTGAAAAACTGGGTATTCCGCTTGAAGAGCAAAAGCGCCTTGCCGGCGTTGCGGTGGATGCTGTAATGGATAGTGTTTCTGTAGGAACCACTTTTAAAGAAACCCTCGAAGAAAAAGGGATTATCTTTTGCTCTTTTTCTGAAGCGGTGCAGAAACACCCTGAGTTGGTTAAAAAACATATCGGAAGCGTAGTTCCTTATACTGACAACTATTTTGCAGCGCTCAACTCAGCCGTTTTCAGCGATGGTTCCTTTTGTTACATTCCCAAAGGGGTAAAGTCGCCCCTGGAATTATCAACCTATTTCCGTATCAATGCTGCCAATACAGGGCAATTTGAAAGAACCCTCATTGTAGCAGAGGAAGGAAGCTATGTAAGTTATATGGAAGGATGCACAGCACCCATGCGCGATGAAAATCAACTGCATGCAGCCATTGTCGAAATCATTGCCAATAAAGATGCTGAAGTTAAATATTCAACCGTCCAGAACTGGTATCCCGGTGATAAACAAGGGCGCGGAGGTGTTTACAATTTTGTGACCAAGCGCGGACTATGCCAGGGCGATAACTCAAAAATATCATGGACACAGGTAGAAACAGGATCCGCTATCACATGGAAATATCCTAGTGTGGTTTTGCTGGGAAATAATTCAGTAGGTGAATTTTACTCGGTGGCAGTTACCAATAACAGGCAACAGGCGGATACCGGTACTAAAATGGTTCACCTGGGTAAAAATACCCGAAGTACTATTATTTCAAAAGGTATTTCAGCTGGTTTCAGCAACAATAGTTACCGTGGATTGGTAAAATCTACCACCAACGCCGAAAATGCCCGCAATTTTTCCCAATGCGACTCACTCCTGCTGGGTGATAAATGCGGTGCTCATACTTTTCCATATGTTGAAGTAGGCAACATGTCTACAGTGGTAGAACATGAAGCCACCACAAGCAAAATATCAGAAGATCAACTCTTTTACTGCCTGCAAAGAGGACTTGATATGGAAGCAGCTATCGGACTCATTGTAAACGGTTATGCTAAAGAAGTGCTCAGTAAACTGCCTATGGAATTTGCTGTGGAAGCACAAAAATTACTTTCCATCAGCCTGGAAGGCAGTGTAGGATAAAATTCTTTTATGAACCCTAATATGCGACCCTTTTCTCAATTGTTTTTCATTAATTCAATAAACACATGAAGACCTACGCTTTTAAATCCACCATTGAAAACAACAAAATCCAGATTCCCGAAACCTTTTTTGCCGATATGCAACATATGAACGGAAAAGAAGTAAGGGTAATTTTACTGGCTGAGGACTCGTCAGAATTTAACGAAGAGGCTTTCAAAGAGTTTACGAAGTATTTTTTTCATAAATACTCCAATAACATTGAAACTATAAAAAACATTGTAAATAATACTAAAGAAGATTAAGAATGCTAAACATCAAAGATTTAAAAGTTTCCATACAAGGAAAAACAATTCTTAGCAATTTGAACCTTGAAGTAAAAACCGGTGAAGTGCATGCGATCATGGGGCCTAATGGAACAGGCAAAAGTACCCTTGCTTCTGTGATTGCCGGACGCGATATGTTTGATGTTGACGCCGGAGAGATAACTTTTATGGGACAGGATCTTCTCGATATGGATCCTGAGGTAAGAGCAAGAGAAGGTGTTTTCCTGGGGTTTCAATACCCCGTGGAAATACCAGGGGTAAGCATGGCATTATTTCTTCGTACTGCTATCAATGAAAAAAGAAAATATCACGGACTGGAGCCCCTCAGTGGAGCAGAATTTCTCAAACTCATGGAGAAAAGAAAAAAACTGGTGGATATTCATTCCAAATTAACCAACAGAGCAGTAAACGAAGGATTTTCGGGAGGTGAAAAAAAGAAAAACGAGATCTTCCAAATGGCAATGCTCGAACCTAAATTATCTATTCTGGATGAAACAGATTCAGGACTTGATATCGATGCCTTAAAAGTGGTTGCTAATGGGGTGAATAAACTTAGAAGCCCTGAAAATTCAACTATCATTATAACACACTATCAAAGATTACTGCAATATATTATCCCTGATTTCGTGCACGTAATGTACGACGGACGAATTGTGAAAAGCGGTGGAAAAGAACTGGCTTACGAACTGGAAGAAAAGGGATATGAATGGGTGAAAAACGAAGTGGGTATCAGTGAAGAAATTTAAATGGTAAACCGAATACTTTTTAAACACGCATTAAAAAATATTTTACCAGATTCTGATTCAAATCCTTGATCAGGTTTTTTCTATCCCAAAAATGGATAATGCATTTGAAAAAATTGAATACTATGCAAGAAAGCTTAACACAAAACCTATCTCCCGAACAAACCATGATCAACCTTTTTAAGGATTACCGGCATCAGATTACGGCCAATCATCCTGAAAAGATCATCCAACTAAAGGAAAAGGCTATTCAGCAGGTAGGTACAGTTGGATTCCCGGGACTGACAACAGAAAATTGGCGGTTTACAAACATTGAACCGCTTTTTGAAGTTCCTTACCGGTATGATTTCTCTAACCAGAGCCGCCCTTTCGATATAGAAAGCATTTTTACCTGCGATGTTTATGATCTGGATACATTTAGCGTAACATTGCTCAATGGTTGGTTTGTTTATAAAAATGCCCCTTTAACCTCACTGAAAGATGGAACCGTTATAGGTAGTCTTTCTAAAGCGATGGAAGTATATCCTGACCTGGTACTTAAACACCTGGGAAGTATTGCTGATATTACAAAACCTGGTTTCGCCGCGCTGAATACAGCCTTCTTCCAGGATGGCTTGTTTATTTATGTTCCGGAGGGAGTGGAAGTGGAAAAACCCATTCAACTTATCAATATTGTAAACAGTGAAAAACCCATTCTCACGCATCCAAGGCATTTGATCATACAGGAAAAAAATACTAAACTCACCTTGGTACATTGCGACCATTCGCTCACCAACAATGTAAGCTTTACCAACAGCATCTCCGAAACATTTCTGAATACCAATGCAGAAATGGAATTCTATAAAGTACAAAATAAAGGACCCAACTCGGGTGTAATGAGTCATTCCTTTTTTAGTCAGAAATTCAACAGTAAACTCAATCATACATCCCTGACGCTTAATGGAGGGTTTACAAAAAATATGATCAATGTTGTACTGGAAGAACAGGAAGCAAATGCTACACTCAATGGACTTTACCTTGTTGATGGAAGTCAGCATATCGATAATCAGCTCCAGATAGACCATGCAGCTCCTCATTGCATAAGCGAACAACTTTTTAAAGGGATTCTGGATGATGAATCTACCGCCGTTTTCAACGGGAAGATCATGGTCAGAAAAGATGCACAAAAAACATTGGCATACCAGAATAGCAAAAATCTTTTGCTCTCTGATGATGCACGCGCCAATGCACAACCACAACTGGAAATTTATGCCGACGATGTAAAATGCAGCCATGGAGCAACGGTGGGGCAACTCGACCAGGAAGCCATGTTTTATCTGCGTTCACGCGGATTAGATAAGCGCGCTGCCCGGCAACTGCTTATGTATGCTTATGCCGCGGAGGTAGTAAACCGTATCGGCATTGAACCCCTCAGAGAAAGGATTGACCACCTGGTGGACAAAAGACTTAAGGGTGAATTATCCATTTGCGATCAATGTGTACTACACTGTAATAGCAAAGAACCTGCTGTCTTTAACATAGACATGGGCAAAATTTAAATTCTGTTGACATAATCTTTTTATTATATGCCTTTTAATCTTGATCAACTGCGTCGCGAATTTCCGGCACTACGCCAGGAGGTAAATAAACGACCTCTTATTTATTTTGACAATGCCGCCACAACACAAAAGCCTAAAGCGGTGATTGAAAGGCTATTGTATTATTATGGAAACGAAAATAGCAATATTCACCGGGGAGCGCATTTTTTAAGCAGACAGGCAACAGAACTTTACGAAGACGCCCGAAAAACGGTTCAAATGTTTCTGAATGCACGTTATGACCACGAGATAATTTTCACAAAAGGGACCACCGAATCCATTAACCTTATTGCCAGTTCCTATGGTAAAGATCATCTGAAAAAAGGCGATGAGGTGATCATTTCAGCCATGGAACATCATTCGAATATTGTGCCCTGGCAAATGGCATGCGAAACTTATGGAGCAACCCTTAAAATAGCACCCATCAATGAAAAGGGTGAATTGAAAATGGAAGAATATGCGAACATGCTCAACGAAAAAACAAAAATTGTTGCCATCATGCATGTAAGCAATGCCATGGGTACTATCAACCCGGTAAAAGAGATTACACGACTCGCCCATGAAAAGGGTATCCCCGTGCTTTTGGATGGTGCACAGGCGCTTTCGCACATGAAAGTAGATGTACAGGATATTGATTGTGATTTCTATTGCTTCTCCGGACATAAACTCTATGGCCCCATGGGCGTGGGAGTTTTATACGGCAAAGAGGAATGGCTCAATAAACTGCCACCTTACATGGGAGGAGGCGAAATGATCAAAGAGGTTAGCTTCGAAAAAACAACCTACAATGACCTCCCATTTAAATTTGAAGCAGGCACCCCCAATGTTGGAGATGTGCTTGGATTAGAAGCAGCTATCAGGTTTGTTTCTTATTTGAGATACGACGAAATTGGTGCCTATGAGAAAAAACTCCATGACTATACCGTTGAAAAACTATCTGGACTCGACAATATTCGGTTCATTGGCACGGCAAGTGAAAAAACCTCAGTAATTTCATTCCTTTTCAATGATATTCATCCTTACGATACAGGCACCATCCTGGATAAAATGGGCATTGCAGTTAGAACAGGACACTTATGTGCCCAGCCACTTATGGATCTCTTTAATATACCCGGGACTGTAAGGGTTTCCCTGGCATTATATAACACCTTTGAAGAAATTGATCAGCTTACCGAAGCGCTGATAAAAGTAAGGGAAATGTTTGCCTGAAAACTTATTCTGACTTTTAAACAACCAAAAGGATAAGAAGATGATCTCACCAAAAAAAAGCATGGTACAGAAAAATAATCAAATCATAAAAATATCCTTGTAAAGGATAGTATCCATTTAGGACCTAAAAATGATGACCATGCATATTCAAGATACTCCTGCAGAATACGAAAAATTCTACGCTATCAAAGGTGTGGGTCCTGCCCTCAAAAATCCGGGTTATAATTTTCGGAAAATCTGGAAACCTCATTGGTTTCAGGGAAACAGGAAGAAAAAAAACTATTTCGAAGGTTGGTATTTTAAAAATGTAAGTGCCGGTGGAAAACACTGCTGGTCTTTCATACCGGGTGTTTCATTGGTTGGTCATGATGAACATGCGTTTGTTCAGGCTATCAACGGCAAAACAGGAGATACCTGGTATTTTAGATATCCGATCGAGTCTTTTTTTTACTCTTCCACTTCTTTTTCTGTCAAAATTGATCAAAATACTTTTTCAGACAAAGGTTTTTATCTTGATATTGACCAAAATGGCCAAACATTCAAAGGCAAAATAGATTTTGAAAATAATTTTGGATACCCGGCCACCTTCCAGAGACCAGGAATTATGGGATGGTATCGCTATGCCCCTTTCATGGAATGTTATCATGGGGTGGTGAGCCTTCATCATGATATTTTGGGTAGTTTAAAACACAATGGTACAAATTTAAACTTTTATGACGGTACAGGTTATATTGAAAAAGACTGGGGATCATCAATGCCATCAGCATGGGTCTGGATGCAAACCAATCATTTTAACACAGCCAACACATCTTTTATGCTTTCAGTTGCGCGCATCCCATGGATAGGGAAAACTTTCACCGGTTTTCTCGGGTTTTTTCTGTTTGAAAATAAGGTGATTACCTTCGCCACCTATACAGGCGCACGCCTGGTAAAACTGGAAAATGATAAAAACAAAGTAAGAATAGAAATATTGGGCAAAAAGCACCGACTAATCCTGGAAGGTCAAAACAACAGCAATGGCCCTTTAAAAGCACCCGTACTGGGCAAAATGGACAGGGTAATACATGAAAGCATCGATGCAGAAATTGATATCAAAGTTATGACCCTTGACGGAGAAACACTCTTCGAGGGTACCGGAAAAAATGCCGGATTGGAGATGGTGGGCAACCTGGATAAACTCAAACCATGATACAAAAAGACCACAAACAAAAAGAATATTAAAAGGATATTCGGATTTCTCCCGAATACTGCAGAATCAATCAAAAAAAAAAGCACATGACGGAATTTGACAAAAAAGCAAAGGAATGGGATAAGGATCCCCAAAAAATTGACCGCGCAGAAAAATTCGCTTTCCAGATCATTCAGAAAAAACTGAAACATTCAAAAATTGCTACAGCACTGGAATTTGGAGCGGGCACCGGACAGGTTAGCCTGTTTCTCAAAGACTATATCAACCAAATTTACCTGGTTGATAAATCAGAAGGAATGATCAACGTTCTCCGGGAAAACATCAAAAACAGAGAAATCAAAAATATGCATCCGATCCTGGGTGATGTTGTCCGGAATAATCTTCAATTTGATTCAATTGAAATGATCTATTCCCTGATGAGTTTTCATCATGTGGAAAATCTTGAACAACTTTTACATCACTTTCACAGGATACTCGATCCGGGAGGAGTAATCTGTGTTGGAGACCTTGAAAAGGAGGATGGTAGTTTCCATCACTTTTCTCCGGATTTTAAAGGGCATTTTGGGTTTGACCGCCCGGAAATAGAAAAAATAATGCATCTCAGCGGCTTTAAAGAAATACATTACGAGGTATTTTATCATCTTAAAAGAGAAACCCTAACACCTGAAAACCAAAAGAAAACACAATCTTTCCCCTTGTTTTTTGCCATATATGAAAAAATATAATCAGTGTTTACTAAACTAATGCTATTTTTGTCATGTTCATATCTTAGACATAAATCTGTTTGTATGTGACAATTCCATCACAACTTATTTGACAACAATATATCATATGTTTTTTAAGCAGTTATCTTAACCAAATATCTTTTTTGCATTTAAATGTTGAAAACTAATTTTAAATAAATGAAGGGTTTATCCAAATTGTATCTTATACTGTTTGTTTTGCTACCGGGCATTGGTTTTGCGCAAAACACTACACTTTCTGAAAAATTGAAAAAGCATGTGGAAATACTTGCCTCAGACTCACTGGAAGGTAGAGGATTGGGCACAGAAGGAATAGAAAAAGCACGAAATTACATCATCTCAGAATTTGAAAAAGCCGGAATAGAACCTTTATACGAAGATTACCAGCAACATTTTAGGTTCAGAACCGGTAATATCTGGGTACCGGCAGTCAATATTACCGGTATAATAAAAGGTGCCGATCCCGTCCTTAAAGATGAATACATTGTGCTGGGTGCACATTACGATCATCTGGGATATACACTCAGCGAAGATGGAAAGATTATATACAATGGTGCCGACGATAATGCTTCCGGTACAGCATCTGTGATTGAACTGGGAAGATACCTGGTGGAAAATCAGGATAAATTAAAAAGAAGTGTGATCATCATAGCTTTTGATGGAGAAGAAAGTGGATTGAACGGAGCTGAATTTTTTGTAGATAACAATACTTTGGGCAACGAAAATATCAAAACAATGTTTAGCCTGGATATGGTCGGTATGTATGATGCATACAACGGAGTAGACCTCAAAGGGATCGGCAGAATAAAACAAGGCAGGCAAATATCAAAAGAGATTGCCGATGAGATGGAAATAACACTAAAAGATGTCAGCGGACAACTCGTTCCCAACACAGATACAGCACCATTTGGGAAAGCGGGCATACCAGCTGTGCATGTTTTTACCGGTTTGAAATCGCCCTATCATAAACCCGAAGATACTTACGATCTGCTCGACTACGAAGGAATGGCGAAAATAAACCTGTTTCTACAACAACTTGTATTACAACTCTCCAACAATCCTGTTTTTGATGATGAGCAGAATTTATCGCTGAATGAAAGCACAGGTGTTCCTTTGATCATGGCAGGTGTTAAACTTGAAACAGGAAACGGTTTTCACCGATACGATGATGAATTTTATCGTGCCGATAAAGTGATGAATTATTCCGGTGGCTTTTTCGTACAACTACCTGTTGGTGATGTAATTACAATTCAACAGGAAGCACTTTTTGATATAAATGGCAGCCACGCAGAAAGCGGAATTATGAGAAGATATTCCGCTACATTGCCACTCAACATTCAATTAGGATCACCACGATCCATGACCAATAATATTGCTCGTGCATTTATTTTTGGTGGCGCTTATTACAGGTATAATTTTGCTGATTCATATGAAAACGATCCTGAAAATAACCCTTTGGAATTTAGCACTGAAGAATGGGGATATTCGGCAGGATTTGGAATGGAGGTAATGAAATTCAGCTTTACCTATACCGTACGTAATGGATTAACCAATGTTCTGAAAAACAATGACCGTGATGTTTATGATACAAATCATATGTTTAGTCTTGGCTATCGGTTTTAATCCCTGTCATAAACTATAAGGTTTATTGCTTCCAACGCATAGAATTAATCAATCTTAGAAGCAGGGCAAGGTATATACTATGAATTAATTGGGAAACGAGATAAATCCTCAGATACCCGCTTTTTCATGATAATACCTTGCTTTTTTCTTATCATCAAACCGGAGATAAACATTACCAATGAATCTGGCGTACCTGGGTTCAGGTTTCATTTCGTAAAGTTTCAGGTAATAATTCAACGACCTTCTGAAATCAGCATTCAAAACCTCAAAAGCATCCAGCAGCTGCTTGTATTGTTTTCTTGTGCGATTCTTTTCATACGCTTTCATTTCTTTCTGATATCGATGCTCAGCCTTCCAGAAATAATGTTCTGCCATGTATTCCAGGGCTACCAAATGGTCAGGATTTATTTTTAAGATTTTCATGGCTGTTTTTCGGGCATCCTCTTCCATTTCAAGCTCTTTACTAACGACAAAGTAATCATCGAGCATAGTCTCACTTTCTCTTACTCCGGAAGGCAATTCTTCCCATACATCCAATGCCTGTGCATAATTTTTACTCTCTACATAGGTTTCAAATAAGCGAGGTTTTAATTCATCTAAATGCTTACCCTCCGGATAAGAATTGACATAATTCTCTAAGGCACTGATCTCACGCGAAAGGTTATCGATTTGGCGATTGATTATAGCAAGGGCATAATATACATCTTCGGTTGCATGCTCGGTATTTCTCAAATCCTGCAGATAATCAACAGCCAAACCATTCTTTCCTGTGTAAAATGCTGATAATCCAGCTTTGCGTTTTAATTCAGGTTCGGGCAACTGATCTTTTGCTTTTTGTGCTTCTATGATCCTTTCATATTGATGCAAAGCGCTCTCGTATTCTTGTTGCTGAAAAGCGGCATCCGCTTCTGATTTCCATTCAACAATCTGACGGGAAGCAGAACAGGACCCCAAAAAAAGAATAAAGAAAAGTATTAGGTTGAGATACCAACGGGAGAAATATACTTTTTGGAATTTCATATCGTGTTTATCTTTTATAGATGGAAAAGTTCTTTGACTTTTTGTATTTCGTTCATTTGTATTGTATGAGGTCTGCCGGGAAAAATCTCTTTCACCAGTTCAGCACCCATCCTTGTCATGATCTCTGCGGTTTTCTCCGTTCTGTGGAGTGGGATATGAGGATCGCTGTCCCCATTGCTCAAATAAACAGGTGTTCCTGAAAAATCACCCTTATAGCGGTGCTCATCGATCACCTCGCCAATCAATCCTCCGGTGAAAATACCAATACCCGCATAACGCTTTGCATTTCGGGCAACGATTTCAGATGTCAGACATGCACCCTGCGAAAAACCCATGATAAATATTTTGTCAAAGGGAACTTTTTTGGCAATGGTTTCAATCAATTGTGTAATATTTTTGATGGCACTATCAAGCCAGGGTTGATTATTAGATTCGGGAGCTAGAAAACTGTAAGGATACCAGGTATAATCGTATGCTTCAGGTGCCACGATATAAGAATTATCTTTTGCAAAAAACTCAGATAATGATAAAATATCCTCCGGAGGTGCTCCACGTCCATGAATAAAAATCATGGCATTATCAGCTTCTTCTAAAGGTGTCCCTTTCTGTACTATTTTATAAGGATGCATAATCTTAATTTACTGTTCAACTATTTCTGATAAAAAAACTGTAGTATTTCGTTATTATTATTTCAGAACCCCAAATTAAAACCTAATTCCAGCACTTGCGTCTTACCATGCAAATAGGGTGGAGAAAAAGTATTGAGATAATATTGCCCACTTTGTTCATCGGCATCATAGCCCTGCACATTGTTGAAAGAATATTTGGCAAACGCACGGAGATTGGATAAAAGATACAGGTGCGTTTCCAGTGTTAAACTGGTATTATCCCAGATAATATCATCAAGCACAGGCATTTCATCAATACGGGGATTCCTTCGTCTGCGCTCATATTCATAATAATTTCCCTTTCGGGCATACATCCATGAGGCAGCGATCTGCCAGGTTTTGTAAGGATGAATTCGCAGAACTGCAAAATATTCTTCTGCATTATCCGTAAGGTAGTGCCCAAGGTTATAACGGTTTGACTGGAAACTTGTAACTTCTTCATCGTGCAGATAGGTAATAGGATTTGTGCGTGTATATTCTCCTCCGATGGTTACATTTTTTATGGGCCACCCTGCCAGGGAAAATCCACCCTTAAAACCAGTAAAATTATGCCTTGTGGAATCTCCTACCCTTCTGATGGAAAATTCATCAATGAAATAAGAAGCGTACAAATGAAGATTTTTGATTTGCCTTGAGGAAAGGTTGATATACATCGCACTGTTTTGGAAGGTTGTCCCCCAGTTTATTGTATGCACAATGGATTTGTAAAAGAAAAAGGGTATCAGAAAAGCGGGTTGCACATCTGTATCGCCATATACGATTGAATTTCCAAAGGAAAGCCTAAACCGTGGAAAGGGTTTAATGGTATACATATTGGCGGCAATATATTTTCTCCTTTGAACTGTTCTGGGAGTGCCCTCTTCCGGGAAAAAAGAATTTATACTGTCAATAGCCTCAGAAACCAACCACCCGTGGAAATAATTAAACTCTATCCATTTTGCCGGGTTCATATGCAATTTCACCAAAGGAAAAGAGGGTGTTCTTCCAGAAAAAATATTACTGCCATTTTGATGATCGCCCCATTGGATATGATCTTTTACAAAAGCGAAAGTTCCCCAACCCCAGTTGTAGGTCAAACCGCCCCGCATTTCACTGAATTCTCCCCCTTCCCCTCCTCCGGTGAGTGCTTTGTAAGTGCCACCGGGTTCCTGTGTAAAATAAGCAGGTTGAGCCAGTTTCTGCCCTTTCTGATAGTTGTCTCTCAAACTTACATACACTCCCCAATTGCTTCCAATATAAGAAACTGCTTCCAATCCTCCGTAAGTTGCCCAGAAATCGCTGTTTCCACCCGAAAAGTTACGATACCCGTATACAGGTCTGATGAGCGCACTGAAAAGAGTATCACGGTAAGCGATTTCAGGAGGCAACAGATGCACCGAAAGTGAAGAATCCTTTTGATAAAGCTGCCACCTTCCCTCATTGATACTTCCTGCCTCCAGTGCATACTCTTTCAGATAATTATCAACTCTTGCCTGTTGCGACAAAGTGAGTTTTTCTTCCTGTTGTTTTGCTTCTGATAAAAGACGGGCAATGGTTTTGCGCGGATAGGGTTTGGTAGCGGTGGAAATATCAATAATATGCA
>CAZPVB010000020.1:0-35186 GCA_964589855.1 uncultured Bacteroidales bacterium | reverse complement strand
AAACAGATGAAACATCCATGATTGGCTTAAAACACACACGAGGATGATTATTGGGCAAAGAGCAAAGCGCGTAGCGCTGACATTATGTTAGAAATCTAATGCTACCAGTGAATCGAAAGGCGCGTAGCGCTGACATTATCGGGTTCTCATCAAAGTCATAATCAATACATAATCAATATGTTATAAATTATAAACAGATGAAATAAAATGATGAAGTGATTGTTGGATTGTTGCTCCCTGAGCGGAGTCGAAGGGTCATTGTTCACCATAGAAGCACAGGAAGCATAGAGAAGGTTTTTAACTGCTAATAACGCCGGGTATACACAAAGCTTAGAAAGAAACATTTTTTATTCCCTTATATGTCTTATATGGATTGAGTCGATTGATTGCTGGATTGTTAGATTGTTGAATCCTGGGCGACTTTATGAGAGCTGTACCGTAACGTTTAAAATAATGAAAAAAACCGCCGGCATCGCACCGACGGTTCACTTAAGGTTGATACAACCTAAACACAATTAATTAATTATCTATCTATCAAACATTACTATTTCTAACAATCATACTCACCAACCGGGGTTTTGCTCTAATGAACCTCCCAATCTCACAATATCAACCTCTGGTATGGGAAAATATTCATGCTTATTAATCTCGAAGTTGGGGTGTATCTCCTCCGGAGTAACCCATGGCGTTGGCAACATCAACCATCTCACCATATCCGGAAAACGTAAACACTCACCAAAGAGTTCCACGTCTCGCTCATGCATGATATATTCAGGTGTGAGAACGTCCCGATCTTCCAATCCAACTCTGTTTCTCACCTGGTTGAGAGCATTCAACCCCATGGATGTGTTGCCCGTATGATAACATGCTTCGGCATACATGAGCAAAACATCTGAATACCTTATTAGTCGCCAGTTATTGGGATCGTTACCCTGACCGTAAACTTCATCGGTCCACACGGGATAGATATATTTTTTCAACCCGTAACCCTGATTGATGCTAACATTGTTGTGCAATCTGGGAACAAAACCCCTGTAATAGGGACTGTCTTCATTTATATTGTCCATGAAGTCGCCTTGTGCAAATATGGATGCACTCAACCTGGGGTCTTTTATTGTTGGATGTCCCTCCGGAGTATCTTCATAGGTTTCCGCCATTTCTGCGGTAGGTACCACGTTTTTAAAACCGTTGACCCCGAAATAACGGGTAAAATTAGACCCATCCACCTGAAAACCGGGATTCCAGTCGTTGATCACATTCTCGTAGGAGTTGGTGTTATTGATCTCAAAGATGGATTCAGAATTCCATTCAGAGTCATACTTTTGTCCGTTGGAGGCAGGGAGATCCAGATAAGTGAAATTTGTCATGTAAGCATTTACATAATCCATAGAATCTGTCCCCTGAGGCATATTAAGAGCATATTGCCCGGAATTGATAACCTCTTCAAAAATATCTTCTGCTTCCTGCCAGCGTTGCTGATAAATGTAAGATTTGCCAAGCAATGCTTTCGCAGCACCTTTGGTTGCTCTTCCCAGATCTTTATCAGCGTACATACTTTGTTCGGGCAAATGTTGGATCGCATAAGTAAGGTCTTCTTCTATCTGATTCCAGAATACAGATTGAGGAGAATTGGTATAATCTTCATTGAGATCGTAAACCGGATAATCCAGAAAAATCGGTTCATTGAAGTGCATCACAAGATAAAAATTATAGACCGAACGCATAAAACGTGCTTCTGCAAGTAATCGCTCTTTCAATGGGTATCCGGCGGGTTCTTCACGGGTTATCTCTATCGGAGGTATCTTTTCCAATGCCAGATTGGAGCGAAAAAGTCCTCTGTACATGTAATCCCAGATACTGAAGTTGACTCGGTCTCCTCCAATATTTGTATTGCTGGCAGTAAAGTTAAATTCATTGAGCGAGGCATTTTCGTTGATCATACGATCATCGAGGGCATAAAGTACATACTGATAATTATTCCCGAACACTCCTCTGCCCTTCAATGGGTCGTAGCAGGATGTAATGGCTGCAATGGCATGCTCCTCTGTTTCATAATAGGAGTCTACTCCCAGATCGTTTCTTAGCTCTACCTCTAAGAAATCATCTGTACATGAAACCAATAAAACTGTTACAAGGAGAATTACCGGCTTATAGTCATAAGCACCCTTTTGAAATAATGACAATGTCCTTGACTGATTCCTTATGAGTTGAAGAATCAATGCAATTTTTTTTATTTTATTAGTATTTCTCATAATTGAAATAGTATTGTTTAACATGATTTTCTGAATAAAAATAATTTATATACCTATTTGCAAACCAATCATATATGATTTAGGCACAGGATACGTACCAAAATCGAAACCGCTCTGCAAAGGATTGCTTGCATTCAATTCAGGGTCAAGTCCTGAGTATCCTGTAAGTGTGAAAAGATTACTGGCTGATATATATAATCTTGCCCTGTTCATACCTATCCTGTTCAGAAGTTCTTGGGGCAGTGTATATCCTATCTGTATATTTCTTAGTCTGAGATAAGAACCATCTTCTACAAACCAAGAGGACATTCTCGCATTATCATTAGGATCGGTCAGGAATGCGCGGGTCATGGTTTCTGATGGATTATCATGGGTCCAAAATCCCTGTGCATCAGAAAGTCTGTTCCATCCTTGCGATAAAGGTTCGGTGGCAACACCTATATTTGATCTCAAGTGATTGTATATTTCATTACCATAAACTCCTTCCATAAATATAACCATATCAAAATCTTTGTAATACAGATCCAGGTTCAATCCGTAAATAAAGTCAGGAAACGGGTTCCCAATGATTTGCCGGTCGGAGGATGTAATAACGCTGTCACCATCCAGGTCTCTGAATCTGATATCTCCGGGAGAAGTACCCCTGGCGTGATCTGGAACACCTTCGTTTAGTGAATAATTTCCTGTGGAAGAAATGATGGGGTCGCCGTTTTCATCCTGCTGAAAATCATCTATCTGAAATATTCCTTCAGCAACCCAACCATAGAAACTACCGATGGGTTCTCCTACCATGGTAATAGTATTTCCATTGGGTCCAAACACGGGTTCATCGTTAGGCAAGAACTGAACTTTATTGTTAATGGTGGTCATATTCAAATTGACCCTGTAGTTGAAGTCACCTTCCATTTTTTTATAAGCGGCATTGAATTCAATACCCTGATTCACTACTTCACCAATATTAACAGCTAACCTGCCACTTTCCTGCTGTCTGCCAAAGAAATGGTACTGCGGCATTTCTATCAGCATGTCGTTCTGACTTTTGTAATAATACTCAAGGGTGAGTTCCACTTTTGCCTCAAACAACCATGCATCCAACCCTATGTTGGTCATCTCACTTGCTTCCCATTTGATAAACGGATTGGCAAATGATCTTATGATGGTTCCACCATAAAAAATATTCTCCTCACTACCAAATGGGTAGCGTGTTTCAAGCGGATTATTGATTCGGTCAACATAAAGATAATTTCCAATATTATCATTACCCGTTTGCCCCCAACCAACTCTTAATTTCATCATTTCTACTTGTTCTGCGTCAGGAAACAAATCCTCGTTGAATTTCCAACCTACAGAAAAAGAGGGAAAGTAACCGATCCTGTTTTCAGGTCCGAATTTTGACGAACCATCACGACGGAAAGTACCAGTAAAAAGATACTTACCTTCAAAGTCATAAGTACCTCTGAAAAAATAAGAGGTGTACCGTTCGTCAATTTCTGTTCCTCCTGCTGTGGTAATGGTTTGTGCCAGCGACATTACATTTTTGTCGAACGAAATATTATTTCCGGTAACACTCAAATTACGCATGTTGTATTTTTCGCCCGATTGTCCCAGCAAAACGCTAAAATTATGTCCGTTGATGCTGTTTTGATAGGTAATCAAATTATTGATCAATAGATTCAGTCCTGTTGAACTGGCTTCGGTGAGCTCAGATGATTCGTTGCTCCATGCTCTTGCCAGCTCGTATTCGGGTGAAAAACGATAAACTTTTCCTTCCCTGTTGTTGACTCCTATTTCAACGCGATAGGTAAGACCTTTTAATAGTTCAGCATTTCCATAGAAGGTAGCAAGTAACTGGTTGAATCTTTGCTGGTTGGTATTGAGCATCTGCTCTGCGAAGGGGTTTGTTTGATCGTTAGGGCCGGTTATGGTTTCTTCAGGTCCTTCATATCCTCCCTTTTTATCCTCATTGTAAACAGGCATAAATGGAGAGGCTAACGTTGCTGTTGACCAGGGATTACGCCCTCTGTGCGATGTATAATCATTATTTTCCTGTCCAAAAGAAAAGGTTTGTCCAAGAGTCAACCAATCAGTCGCATCAAGTTCACTATTAAAACGTGCAGTTATACGATTGTAAGCCGTATTTACAGTTGTACCTGTTTCATCATAGTAATTGGTGGAAAAAAGGTAATTGAAACGCTCAGTACCTCCTTTTAAAGACAGATCATGATTTTGTTTTACACCCTGTTGTAATATTTGATTCTGCCAGTCGGTATCTCTGGCACCATTTTCCTGTCGCGATTCATCAGTAAAATATTCTGGCATGGGAAAGTTAGGATTTCTTTCAATAAAAGAATTGGTGGCATCCTGCATAAATGTGGCATATTCGTCGGCATTCATAAGGTCATACCTGCCCGGTGTTTGCGTAATACCTCCATAGGTAGAGAAATTGACCTCGGTTTGCCCTTCTTTTCCTCTTTTGGTCTCCATAACAATAACACCATTGGCGCCACGTGCACCATAAATGGCAGTAGAGGAAGCATCCTTCAATACCGATACTGATTCTATGTCAGCAGGATTGATGGTATTAATGATGAAAGGGTTGTCAACGATCATTCCATCTATCACGAACAGTGGATCAGCTCCACCTGATATGGATCCAATACCTCTTACTTTTATGGATGAGTTGGCACCGGGTTGTCCTGAGTTGCTGGTCACACTTACTCCTGCTGCCCTTCCTTGTAAAGCCTGTCCAAGATTTGCTGGGTTGTTGGTCATAAGATCTTCGGATGAAACTACTGAAACAGAACCTGTAAGATCATTTTTCTTTTGTACTCCATAACCTACCACCACCATCTCGGAGAGCATTTCAATATTGGGGTACAGACTAACATCTAATTTGGATCTTCTGTTAACAGGAACGGTATCTTCTGAATATCCTACATAAGAGAAAATCAGAACAGACTCACCTGATGAAACGGAAATCTGGTAATCGCCATTTATATCAGTTACCGTTCCATTGGATGTTCCCTGTTCGATAATATTTACACCTGGTAAGGTATTACCCTCCAAAACATCTGTAACATTGCCGGAAACCCTAAAGGATTGTCCGTAAGAATTGGTATAAAAGAGTACGAAAATCAACCACATGAATAAGTAGCGGAAGCGATTTTCTGTTTTTCCTGATTGTTTAAATTTCATAGTTTTTTTATTTAGGTGCTTATTTGATTTTTATTTGAAACTATTCAAAAACAGTTCATGGTTATAAATAGAATGATCAATAATCGATCATCAGATGATTATAAAAAAATGATCAGTGCTACACCCATTATAATCAACATAAGTAAAATATACTCCGTCCAACCCAGTTTCTTCAATTTTTGTTGTATGATTAGTATTGATTTATTCTTCATGGTACCACATTTGTATTATGCTGCTAATATACTTCAAGTAGTAAATAAGGTCTTTCATTATCATTTTCATTGTTGTGAATAATGATTATCCAATGTTAATTTTGACCCATATTCTTTGAAAATTGTATCCAGGGATTGACTTGCCACATTTTTTTTTAATTTTACCTGTATCAAAACACAGATATACCCATGATGATTCGAACATTTTTATTCATTTTTCTTTTACATCTTTCTTTTATTTCTCCTTTTGCCTTTAGTAATTCTAAAAGCATAGATTTTAAGGTACAGCAAGAAGATCTGGAATTTGACAGGTTATACTTTAGTGATCCGGAAAACAAATATTATGTTGAGGATATTATTATGGATGACTGGGGATTCATATGGTTTGCTGCCAAGGAGGGGGTATACAGGTATAATGGGCTGTACCTGCAACAAATGGGCAGGAATAGCGAAGGGGTTAATCTTTTGAACTCCAGAGACATATTGTCTCTTGCTTATCGGCAGAAAACACTTTGGATCGGTTCTTCCTTCACCCTTTGGAAAAAAGATCTGGAAACAAAAGAAATTATTGCCTATGACACGCCATTATCAGAAACCCAAACCGGAGCGAGTTACCGGGGCACAACCTATGCTGCAAACAGTGGTAAGATATACATGGGTTATTGGAATGGTGGAATGGTGATTTTTGATCCTGAAAAGGAAAAAATGACCCATTTTATTTCTTCCTCACAATTCCCTGATGTGCCTTTTCAGTCCAACACCATCACAGCATTTGCCAATAAAAATGATTCGGTGCTTTATGTGGCCGGCCATGACGGATTATTTTCATTTCATGAATCATCAGTAAAATTTCACAAAATCTGGTCAGAAAGTAAAACCGATCAATCCGATTTTGCTACTCAGGTAAATAGCATCCACATAGTTTCTGATAGCGAATTGTGGTTGGGTACAAATAATGGTCTGGTAAAACTAAATCCTGAAACCGGAGAGGAGAAAAGGTATTTCATGAGCGATTCTCCCCTTTCCAATCATGAAAGGAACATTGTAGAATCCATCGATATAGACAACGATGGAAACATTTGGGCAGGTACCCGTTATGGTCTTTTCAAGATTGAACCTTCAACAGATGATATGCGGGCATGGTTTTATGATAAAATGAATCCGCATAGTTTGCAGGGTAATTATATTCGTAAGGTTTTTATTGACCAAAACGGGATCATCTGGATGGGGCATCATTCCGGTGCAATTAGTTATTTGAGTAAAAGGAAAAAGGACTTTGTCAGTTACAGCATAATTTCAAACTATATTGCCGATCAACGAATACACAGCGTATTTTCAGAGCCCGACAAAATATGGTTTGGTACCGAAACCGGTTTGTATATCTACCATAAAAAGTCAGGAGAACTTCAAAACCATCGTCATCGAAAAAACGATCCTAACTCACTGAGTCACGACTTTGTGTCGGGCATACTCAAAGACAAATATGGATTTTACTGGATATCGACCGACAAAGGGGGAGTAAATCGTTTTGATCCCGAAACCAAAACTTTTAAAAACGTGATCAGAGGAAGCCAGAACCTGGCCTCCTTCTCTGAATCCGACATATGGTCTATCTATATGGACAACAGGGATATTCTTTGGTGTGGATCGGGTGGCGACGGTCTTACAGCGTATTACATTAACTCCGGCGAAACTATACAATATCGACATGATCCTGAAAACCCGCACTCCCTTTCAGATAACTTTATTGGCCCGGTTATCAGAAGCAACAACGGAACACTTTGGGTGGGAACATTGAATAAAGGGCTCGATTATTTTGTGCCGGGAGAGGACAATGTTCAGAATATCCGCTTTCAACAAGGATCAGAAAACGGCTTATCAGGAAATAGTATTTCAAGTCTGGCACTTACCAACGATAACATGTTGTACATCGGAACCGAAGCGGGTGTCGATATCTTACAAACTGATTCCATGATTGTAAGACCCTTTGAATTCAATCACCAGTTACCCTCCACCAATATTCGCTCGATTGTGGTGGACAAGGCAGAGAATATCTGGATTGCCACCCGGACAGGATTGATGAAATATAAACCTCAAAAACAAGACTATCAGATTTTTTACAAGTCAGACGGACTGGTATCTTCCAACTTCCTCCCCGGAAGTGCACACCAGAGCGAACTGGGTGAAATTGTGCTTGGAACTGAAAAAGGATTGGTAAGCTTCTTCCCATGGGATATTGAGCGAAATCAAAAACCCCCTCTGGTATATATCACAGGGGTACTTGCCAACCAGGTAAACATGACTGAAAGTTTATCAGGCATTACTAATAATAGTGAGAATGAACCCAGGTTAGACCATACGAAAAACAACATTACCTTTCATGTTGCTGCTCTGGATTTTCACGATCCTCAGAAAAATCAGATTCTTTACAAACTGGAGGGTTTCGAAAACCGTTGGAAACAAGTTGGAGAAACCAATACGGTTCAATACAACAACCTGCCACCAGGCAACTATACCTTCAATGTGAAAGGTGCAAACAACGATAATGTTTGGAATAATCACGGTGCCAGGTATTCTTTTCAGATCAGTCCACCCTACTGGGATACACTCTGGTTTAAAACAGTGGTTTTTATGGGTATCATCCTGGCAATATTTTCATTTATCTGGTTGCAGTTGCGTAAGGTAGCAGGTCAGAAAAAGGAACTGGAAAGATTGGTGGCTTTTCGCACCGCCGAATTGAACGAACAAAAACAGAAAGTTGAAAAAAAGAATCTTTCGCTCGAGAATCAGAAACAGGCAATTGAGCATCAGGCTATGTTACTTTCTCAAACTAACCAAAAACTCGAAGAGCAAAAGATTGCCATCGAAAAACAAGCGCAGGAACTTAAAGAGATGGATCGTATCAAATCCGGTTTTTTTGCCAATATATCCCACGAATTCAGAACCCCGCTTACACTCATTCTCAATGCACTATCACTTTACAAAGAAGAACATCGTGTTTCTTCAGGCAACGACCCCTCCGACGGTCTGAAAATATCGGTCATACAAAAAAATGCACAACGATTACAAAGACTGATCAACCAAATATTAGATGTAATCAAGATCGAATCTGGTTTTATGAAGCTAAGGGTTGCTGAAGGCAATATAGAGGAGTTCATCCTTGCCATCACTTCATTATTTAAACTGAAAGCGGAAGCAGAAAAGATCAGGCTGATTACGGATATTGATCTCCATCAGCAAATAGGTTACATGGATTGGGACAAACTGGAGAAGATCATTTTCAACCTGGTTGCCAATGCAATTAAATTTACTTCCAGCAATGGAACTGTTGTTGTTAGAGTAACTGATAAATTGTCTGATTCTTGCAGAAATAAACTTCAAATACAGGTAAGAGATAACGGATCAGGAATACCTTTCGAACTGCAGGAACGGGTTTTCTCCATGTTTTTTCACAGCGAAACAACCAAAAATGACAACAGATCGGGTACCGGAATAGGACTGGCGCTTGCCAAACAGCTCTCTCAAATACATAAAGGCGATATTACCCTGATCAGTGAACCCGGAAATGGTTCAACCTTTACACTACAATTACCAAGGGACAAAAGAGATTTTTCAGCAGAGGAGATTGGAAATACTGAAATATCAACCATTAAGAAACAACACTATACAGATATTTTGCCCTCTCCGCAGGAAAAATTCATGGATAACTCTGTTGAAAATCATACAAAACCAAGGTTGTTGTTTGTAGACGATAACAAAGAACTGTGTTATCTGATAAGAGAACAACTTAAATCTGATTTTTATGTAGAGGTTGCTTTTGATGCCATTCAAGGACTTGAGAAAAGCATCAACACGTATCCCGACATCATTGTATCAGATCTGATGATGCCAAAGATATCCGGCATCGAGTTTTGTAAAAGAGTTAAACAGGATATAAGAACTGAGCACCTGCCATTCATACTCTTAACTGCACGCATAGATGAAAAATCTGAAATAGAAGCACTGGCTTTAAATGCCGATGATTATATTACCAAACCCTATTCAATTGAGATTTTGCGACTAAAATTGCGAAATCAAATGGAGATAAGGGAAAAGCTGGAGTCAAAATTAAGAAATGAACTCCAATCACCGGAAATTCAGAAAAAACAAGGGTATTCCAACCGTTTTATGAAAAATGCCTCGGAGATCATTATACAAAATATTGACAACCCGGAATTTAATGTTGACAACCTCGCTACAGGACTTAACATGTCCCGAACTCAGTTATACAGAAAATCAGAAAAACTCCTGGGTATGTCGGCCAATAACTTCATTAAAAGAGTGAAACTGAATCACGCCTGGGAATTACTGGAAGATGGTGAATACAATATCTCTGAAGTAGCCTACAGGGTTGGATTTAAAACTCCCGGTTACTTTTCAAAATGTTTTGAGGAGCAGTTTGGTGTACTTCCCTCCAGATATATAGCTGAAAACAGCAAATGAATAAGTGATAGATCATAGATCCTTTATCTCCAAACCTAATAAAGCGTAGTATTTATGGTTTTTAGCCTTCTTTGCTTGAAATCTGTTCAAAACGCTTCAAAAAAAGTGAATCAACAACCTAAAACCATACAATCATGCTTTTTTCTTTTAGAGGAATAGTCAGGAAAGAAAATATACTTTATTTATTTTTCATATACTGGACAATTCAATTCATACCCCAAAGGTCCTGCTTATTTTTACCATAAATACAGAGCGAGTGAAATGATCCAGAGCAGTTATGTGAATATTCAGTTCTGTTCAAAGCAAATTTCGCTAAACAATTGCCCTTTTTTTTTGTCAGTCTCTCTTTTTTTTTCGACTGTTAGTATCAGAAATTTTGCATCTTCCTGAAAATTTCAGTAAGGATGCTTATGTGTAACGGGTTAATGTTTTTTTCAAGATGGCAAAAATACTTGTAGTTATAGTACTTTCGAGCTTGTTCCCGGCAAACCTGATGGCGCAGGAGTTTAAAAACGAATTTGGTCATGTGGTTTCGGTGAATGTTTTGACCATACCGGTTGCTGCGGGAGTGGTGGCATATGAGGGTTTCTGGAACCAACAATCAGTATGGTTGGGTTTGGAAAACCGGTTCAACGACCTGGTTTCTGAAGATGACCGCACTGTTCGTTCGGCAGCATTGGAATATCGTCGTTATTTCCGGGCTGATGATCGGGCTCCTGAAGGTGTTTTTGCTGGTGTGTATTCGAAATTTCGTACCGGAGAGGAGTTTACCATGGATTTGCCGCAGCATTTTCATCGATATAGTGCTCTGTTTGCCGGAGCAAACATAGGATATCAACTCCGGTTCCGTTTCCTTTTTGCTTCTGTATTTGCGGGATACGGAATGCCCATCTGGATGGAGGAAGAACATTCTTTAACAGGCACCGGTCTTACATTAAATGAGGGTCATGATCAGGATGTAAGGATCGGATTAACCATTGGTTTTGGGTTTTGATGCAAAACTGTTTAATGACAGAACAAAAAAAACCGGTAACAATCCTTTAATTGTTACCGGTTGTTATGATGTGCTAAGTGTTCATTAAGAGTTTATTACACCAATGTATTCCCGTCCATTTCAGGAGATTTTTCAATGCTCATCATTTTGAGAATGGTTGGTGCCAGGTCGGCAAGTTTTCCACCGCCCTTCAATGTTTTGTAGTCGTTGTCGAGCAACCATAGCGGAACAGGGTTGGTTGTGTGTGCTGTATTGGGCGACCCATCCTCATTGAATGCAAAATCAGCGTTGCCATGATCGGAGGTAATCAGCACCGAGTAATTATTCTCTATTGCTGTTTCTGTAACTTCCTTCACACAGCTATCAACCGTTTCCACTGCCTCTTTTATTGCCTCGTAAACTCCTGTATGCCCTACCATATCGGCATTGGCAAAGTTCAGGCAGATAAAATCGAATTTTTGTTTTTTGATCTCTGCTACCACGGCATCTTTCACTTCAAAAGCGCTCATGGAGGGTTGCAGGTCGTAGGTTGCTACTTTGGGGGATGAGACCATGATCCGCTCCTCGCCTTTGAATTCCGATTCACGTCCGCCACTGAAAAAGAATGTAACATGAGGATATTTTTCCGTTTCAGCAATGCGAAGTTGTGTTTTTCCATTTTGCTCCAGTACTTCTCCCATGGTATTTTTCAGGTCATCTTTTTCAAAAATGATCTTTACATTTTGAAAAGAGTCATCATATTTGGTCATGGTGAGGTAGTGCAGAGGCATGGTTTTCATGTCGTGTTCCGGCATGTCTTTTTGTGTGAGCACGGTGGTGATCTCACGCAAGCGGTCGGTGCGGAAATTGAAGCAAATGACCACATCATCGGGTTCAATGGTGGCCAGGGGTTGATCATGACCATCAACCATCACCTTTGGATTGATAAACTCATCAGTGATATTATTTGCATAAGATGCCTCCATGGCTTCCTTTGCTGTTTTAAACTTTTCACCTTCGCCTTTCACCATCATGTCGTAGGCTTTTTTGATCCTCTCCCAGCGCTTGTCGCGGTCCATACCAAAGTATCTTCCGGATACGGTAGCGATTTTTCCGGTTGATTTTGCCAGGTGGTCTTCCAATTCGCTCAAAAATCCTAAGCCGCTTTTGGGGTCTGTGTCCCGTCCATCAGTGAGGGCATGGATAAACAGATTGTCTACCTCCATTTTTTTTGCTGTATCGCAGATTCCATAAATGTGATCCATGGATGAGTGCACGCCCCCATTGGAAACCAATCCGATAAGGTGTACTTTTTTATTCTCTTTTTTTGCGTATTCAAAAGCCTGTGTAAGTTTTTCATTTTCATGGAAGGAACCATCCTGGATGGCTTTGGTTATTTTCACCAGGTCCTGGTAAACGATCCTCCCGGCGCCAATGTTTAAATGTCCTACTTCTGAATTGCCCATTTGTCCTTTGGGCAACCCCACATCTTCTCCTGATGTTTTGATGGTGGTATACGCTGCTTTCTCGCTCAAACTCCTGGTGAAGGGAACATCAGCGCGTGAAATGATGTCGGAGGCGTCGCCTTTGCCTTCACCCCATCCATCCATGATGATAAGAATTACTTTTTTGTTGTCCATTTTTTTCCAGATTTTATTATGATGTTTTAAAAATTGATTTATAATAGATGTTTTCCTGGTCAGGCATTTGCTCTGATAGCATCAACCGGGTTGAGTTGTGAAGCGGAATAGGCGGGTACGAAACCTGCAATCAGGCCTATGATCACGGATACGTTTACACCCAGCATCACATTTTGTAAACTGATCAGCAGATTCATATCCATGGTCTGACTTCCGGCCCAGGTGATCAGAAAGACCAGAAACAACCCTATAATTCCACCGATAAGGCTCAGTATTACAGATTCTACCAAAAACTGCAGTAGTATAAAATAGTTTTTGGCACCCAGTGCTTTTTGTATGCCAATAATGTTTGTCCTTTCTTTTACCGAAACAAACATAATGTTGGCAATACCAAACCCTCCTACCAGGATTGAGAATCCTCCTATGATCCAACCAGCGATTTTCAGGATGGTAAATAATCCGTCGAACTGTGTAGAAAGCAAGCTGGCACGGTTGAGTGCAAAATCATTTTCCCCGGTTGGTTTTATACTTCTTATAGAGCGCATTACACCGGTAAGTTCGTCAATTACCTCATCGTTGCTGAAAATCTGTTTTCCTTTAATCTGGATGGTAGGTTGGTAACGATCGCTGTTTGCATTCATAAATGAGTTCATGAAATTAACCGGTATTAGTGCTGTATCGTCCAGACTGTTTCCGAAGGTATCCTCTCCTTCTCTTTCAAACACACCGATCACCATTAAGTTTCTCCCAAATACCTTTATGGTCTTACCCACCGGGTTGGTATCATAAAAAAGGTTATCGGCAATTTCTTTTCCCAGCACAGCCACGTTTCTTCCGCCGGCAGATTCTGAAAATGAGAAATATCTGCCCGATTCAATTTCAAAGGTTCTTATCTTATCAAAGTCGTGCGATACTGCCGTCATGTTTACCCTTTCCATGCTGCGGTTTTTGTATTCGATGGTTCGGTTTGTGGAAGCTGTGAAAACAGCGGCATCCAATATTGATGTGCGCTTCATGATTTCTTCCATTTCAGAAATGCGGGGTGTGGGGCGATTCATGTATTTCCACCAGGCAAAATCCTGACTGAACTCCCATGGCCATTTTTGAATGTATACAACATTATCGCCCAGGGAAGCGATGCTCGATCTGATCTCTCTTTCAAGAGCATCTACCACACTAAATACCGATATGATTGCAAATATACCTATGGTGATGCCCAGCAGGGTAAGGATCGTACGAAGCTTGTTGGCAATGATACTCCCCCATGCAAACAGGGTACTCTCACGTAAAAGTTTTGCAAATAGAATCATTTCAAAGGTATTGGGTTGCAAAATTAACAAAATTCATGCTTGATCTCATTTTGCTTTTCAATCCTTTTTGGCAAAGTAATGAAAAACTTTGTTTATTGAAGTTTGCGCATGAGTTCGGATGCATAAACAAAATCTTCAACCTCTTTGTTGTCAGAATGTAATATTCCTGATGAGGATCCTTCCCAGGCAAGTTCTCCTTTATGGAGAAACACTACATGGTCTCCTATTTCCATTACACTGTTCATATCGTGGGTATTGATCACGGTAGTCATCTGAAATTCTTTGGTGATTTCGCTGATCAACTGGTCGATTACGATGGATGTTTTAGGATCGAGGCCGGAATTGGGTTCATCGCAAAACAAAAAGCCGGGTTGGTTGGCAATGGCTCTGGCAATGGCTACCCTTTTTTTCATTCCACCACTTATTTCGGCAGGATAGAGTTTATTGGCATTGGAGATATTTACCCTGTCGAGGCAAAATTGTGCCCTTTCAATTTTTTGTTTCCGGTTCATGTCTTTGTTGAACATATCGAGGGGAAAGATTACATTTTCTTCAACGGTAAGCGAATCGAAAAGTGCACTGCCCTGAAAAAGCATACCCATCGTTTTTCTAACCACTGTCCGTTCGTTGCCTTTCATTTTGGTAAAGTTCATGTCGTCATAAAAAATATCTCCGTGGTCTGGTTCCAGCAACCCCACCAGGCATTTCATAAATACTGTTTTGCCAGAACCGCTTTGCCCGATGATCAGATTGGTTTTTCCCTTCTCAAAAGTGGTAGATACCCCTTTGAGAACCGATTCGCCTGCGAAGGATTTTTTGAGATTGTGAACCTTTATCATACCAGCAATAATTGTGTGAGTACAAGGTTGAAAATGATAATATGTATGCTGCTCATTACAACTGCTTTGGTACTGGAGTATCCTACCTCCAGAGCTCCTCCTCTGGTGTTGTATCCGTAATATCCGGAAACAGAAGCGATGATAAAAGCAAATACAACTGTTTTGATCATGGCATACATCACATCGTATTGCGAAAATTCAAAAAGGATACCATATAAAAAGTTGCTGGGTGCCACAACATTGGTTAGGTAGGCAGCCATGTATCCACCAAAAATTCCTAAAAACATGCTGATGATGATAAGGATAGGATTGATAAGAATGCTGGCAATAATTTTTGGCAAAATAAGATATCCTGCCGAATTGATGCCCATTACCTCCAGTGCATCAATTTGTTCTGTTACGCGCATAGTGCCAATTTCAGAGGCAATTCTTGAACCTACTTTGCCGGCCAGTATCAGTGAAATAATGGTAGGTGAAAATTCCAGCACCATTGCCTGCCGGGTAGCAAACCCAACAGCATAAATGGGAAGAAGCGGGTGATCTGTATTAAATGCTGTTTGTATGGTCAGTACCGCCCCCATAAATACCGAAATAATCACCACTATACCCAGACTGTCAATACCGAGGTTATCCATTTCTATAACAATCTTTTGACGATAGATCCTTGCATTTTGCGGACGCCGCAAAATCTTGCTCAGCAGAAGTATATAATTACCAAAATGATACAATAATTGCATGTCGTTACATTATATTGAATTGCGAAATTACAACTATTTTGTGTATTATCCTTTTAATGTTTATGTAAACAATATTATTAAAAAACGATATGTTGACCCAAAGGGTAAATATTCAAAAAAAATGAATGTTACCGGATTGGTTAAACTAATTTGTTTTTTCATGGTTGTTTATGCAAGGTTTGTAATTATTAGTGGACTATTTATGTACGAATTTGATAAATCGCCTGGAAAACGAACGCAACAGGTGTCGAAGTTATTTGGTAAAAAGCTTGATAATAGGCTTAAAAGGCATCAATATAATATTTCTGCTACCCAATGGCCCATCATTGCATTTTTGAAAAAGATTGGAGAAGGCAGCCAAAAGGATATCGGCGAGTATCTCCAGATGAATAAAGTTTCTGTAAACAGGGCCATTGATCATCTTGAAAGAAATGGATGGGTGAAAAGGATTCCCTCACAAATGGATGGAAGGTCAAATATAATTTCTCTGTCTGCCATGGGTTCATCTCTTTATTATCAATTGGCCAAAGATGCAGAAGAGGTCATTGAAATCGCTTTCAATAATTTTCAACCCCATGAAAGGGAACAGCTGTTCTTTTTGCTGGATAAAATGTACGACAATCTAAAGCAGTCATAAAAACAGGTGTTTCGATATCCCAAATGAAAGCAAACCTGTATACTTTTGATAAAGAGTTTTCAGATATCCAAAGAAATGATCAGCAAGAATGAATCGTTGAGGTGAATCCATCATATCGGGGATCAAAAAAGCAATTTCCCAGGTTACAGGATATAATTATTATCATGTACTAAACCGGACACATGAGTCATAGTTTTGTGGTTGGATTTAAGTTTATCCTATTTTTTATTCGCATGGTAATAATCACATGATTAAGATGTTATATTTGCAGGCACAGAATTGGTAAAGCCAGATCGGGTAGTTTTCTTTTCAACTACAATGCCGGATTGTTAATCTTTAATCTCATTCGCCCATGCTTAAGTTCGTTTCTTTTGGCATCTTGCAGAAAATGCCAACATCTTTGATGTCCACCATATTTCATGATAATGAATTCATGCAACGCATATTTTGGAATCAGACAAGAAGATTCTTTTTGTTGATTTTGCTTATCTTTTGGTTCTTCATACCTGTTGTTGCGCAAGAAAAAATTTCAGCAACAGAAAGAAAAACCGTTGGAGTGGTTTTGAGTGGTGGTGGCGCCAAAGGGGTGGCGCACATTGGTGTGTTAAAAGCACTGGAAGAGAATGATATACCCATAGATTATATAACAGGTACTTCTATAGGTGCTGTAATAGGTGGCATGTATGCAGCAGGGTATACACCCGATGAAATTTACAACCTTGTAAATTCAAAAGACTTTGCCGATGCTTCTGTAGGTAATGTTGACAAACAATATGATTATCATTATTATTCTGATGACCCCTCCCCATCCTGGATATCGATCAATTTTGATTATGACAAGGATTTGAAGTACCAGGAAGTAATCAGGAGAAATATACCTACCAACATGGTTTCTCCTGGCATGATGGATTTTATGTTTATGGAATATCTGGCACCCGCATCTGCCGCGGCAAGCAATAATTTCGACAGCCTGTTCATTCCTTTTCGCTGTGTGGCTGCTGATATTACGCATAAAAAATTGTTTGTTCCCGACTCAGGAAGTCTGCCCCTGGCGGTAAGAGCATCTATGACTTTTCCCTTCTATTTTAAACCTGTGAGCATAAACGGAAAGGTTCTTTTTGATGGGGGAATGTATAATAATTTTCCCGTAGATATAATGATCCGTGAATTTGATCCCGATGTGCTTATTGGAAGCACTGTTGCCAAAAATCCCGAACCACCCACAGTTGATGATATTGTTCTGCAACTGGAGAATATGCTCATGAATCATACCGATTATGAAATGCCTGATATGCCGGGGGTAATATTGCGTCCGGATGTGCCTGATATTTCAGTTACAGATTTTAGGAAAAACTTACAAATATATACAAAGGGGTATGAAGAAACCATGCGGAATATTGATCTGCTGAGAGAAGTGACGAAAGGTTCGAAAAGAACCAAAAAAGAAGTGAATGAATTGCGCTGGCTTTTTAAAAAAAAGATGCCCGACAACAAAATCACACATATAAATGTAAATGCCAGGCACTCGCAGCTATCCGGATTTATTACCCGATTTTTATTTGCCGAAGGTAAACCCATCTCCATGAAGTTGCTCAAGTCACGCTATTACAGATTGCTTTCCACTGATAAGTTTACGCATATTTTCCCTCAGTTAAACCTGATTGAAGAAACCGGATCGTATGTCCTCACCGTAGATGTAAAAGAGAAAGATCCTTTTGTGAGGGAGTTTGGTGGCAATCTTTCTTCACAATCTATCAATCAGTTTTTTGCACACTTTTCCTATGAACGCTTGGGCGCATATCCTCTCAAACTATATACAAATGGGTTTCTGGGCAATTATTATAATAGCCTGATGCTCGGTGCAAGGGTAGACCTGCAGAGCGATATCCCATATTATCTTGCCGCTGAAAGTATTCTGAGCAGGTGGAACTACTCCAACGGCAGTGTTTATTTTTTTGAAGAACAGAAACCTAGCTATATCGCTCAGAACCAATGGATGAATAATTTGCGCCTCACCTTTCCGGTAAATTATGATGGAAAATTTGAGTTGGGTTGGATCCACTCCAGAGACCGTCTCAACTATTATAATACCACTATTTTTAAAAAAGAGGATACTACCGACCTCACGGTTTTAAATTCTGCCGGGTTTTTTGGTGGATTGGATATAGACTCCCGCGATCATATTCAGTATCCTACAAAGGGTCAGCATCTTTTTGTAAATTCAAAAGTTTTTTTTGCTTCAGAAAAGTATGAACCTGGCAGTACATCCGACATTAATTCCAGGGAACAACAATCTCTGCGATGGATAGAACTGCTGATCGGGTATGAAAAGTTTTTCCGGGAAGATAGCAAATTCAGACCTGCCTTGATGTCGAGTGTTTTTTATTCGAACCGCCCTTTGCCTCTCAATTTCACTTCCGGTAAGATTGTGGCCCATCAGTTTAACCCCTTTCCACTTGCCCAAACGCGCTTTCTGGATGGACTCAGAGCTAATCACTATGCTACTGCCGGGTTAAAACTGATTTATAAGATAAACAGGAATATGCATTTGCAAACAGAAGGTCATATCTTTCAACCGATACGCGAAATTGTTCCTGGCCCGCAAAACAGAGCCCAATATTCCGAAAAACCCGGGCAGTATTCGGTTGCTATGAATTTATCCTATGTGTATCATACACCTGCCGGCCCTTTGAGTATTGGTGTTCAGTATTACGATAAAGAGACAGACCCATGGGGTTTCATCATCAATTTTGGGTTTATTCTTTTCAACAGAAAAACTTTTTGAGGGATGTCCATTTTCGTACAGTCTTGCTGGTTTCCGAACAGTTTTTTTTCTTTCTGTATGGTTGTTGTGTGGTTAATAGTTTAAATAACAATGCATTAAGATAAATGGCACAGTAATAGTTACCCATCTGAAAAAATTAATGTGCAACCTTCTAACTGAAAACAAAATGGTACAAAAAAGTATTTTTTTCACAGGGTTGATTCTATTGGTCATACTCAATTCTTGCATAGATATTGATTATTTTCCCTGTGTGAAACCTGACGGAGACCTTGTTGAAGAGCTAAGACCGGTGGAAAGCATCGGTACTGTAAATGTGAAAATGAATGCCGACGTGCAGATCTATTATGCTGAAAGAGATTCACTGATCATTGAAGCCCCTTTGAACATTTTAGATTTTATAGAAACAGAAAACCGTGCCGGACACTTGCATATTCAATCTACCCGTTGTATCCGTAATCCGCATGATGAAATAATCGTTCATGTTTTCACTTCCTCTCTGCCTGCCGTAAAACTGTCAGGATCTGGGAATGTTTATTTTATTGATGTTTTTGAATCTGAATATGGCGAATTTGAAATAACAGGTTCAGGAGATGTTTATTTTGAGGGTAACTGTGAAGTCGTTAAATCGCGCATTACCGGATCGGGATCAGTTATACTTGATGGAATTTGTACCCGGCACGATGTTGAGATTGTAGGTAGTGGAGATGTAGATGCCAGCAATCTTTTCTCAGAATATACACATGTGAAAATAACCGGATCCGGCAATGCAAATCTGTTTGTTGAAAAAGAACTTACTGTGAAGCTACTGGGATCGGGAAATGTTTATTATGGTGGTGAACCTGATGTGTTTACTTCGGTAACCGGAAGTGGTAATGTTTATCACTGGCATAAATAAGTATGCACGACTCTTTTTTTTGAACTAAAGTATTAGTATTGATCATTAATTGGTATATTCCCGAAATTTGTTGGTATGTAAATTCAATACCAGAATAATTAAAAAATATGAGTGCGGTTTAAAAAGCTGGAATATTAAATTCTACTATTGTTAACTAGTCTCAGCAAGAAAACTCATAATTTTTGCATGTGCTTGATAAGAAAGCGACAAGTGCAAGGCTTGCGATGACTGAAAAACAGGAGTTTACTTTTCGTAAATGACTGTTTTGAAGGCGAGCATAACGCAGCAACTGGCGTTTTCTTGCAAGCACTAACTAAAAGATAATAAAGGATCAAGACGATGCTCTTCGACCACTCAAAGGGTTTTTATCCCCCGACTTATATATTACTGGTGTTGAAAAAAACACATTGATAAACAACTGAATTTATCTATGATTCGGCAAAAAATGTAGACTAAAAATGATGATAGTCAAATATTCTTAGGTAAATTTAAAAAGTTTCCTTTTATTTGCAAACATATCAAATTATTGAGCAACAATGTTTTAAACACATGTTTTGACTTTTAAAATACATAATATTTCAGATTTTATACCGTTGGCATTATAATTGTTTTGAGAGAGGCAAATATGAACATGCTAAAAAAGCAATTTTAAAATCCCTGCAAATTAAATACAATGATCATGAAAAGTAAGTACAAAATACGTTATGCCAAACCTGACGACAGGCAAAATATTCAGCAACTTTTTGTTGCCTCAGTAGCCAATCAGAAAAATCTTTTTAATCCGGAAATGGTCAATCCTCTTTTCGTTGAAGATTTTGTAAATAAAGTGATCGATCAGGGCAACATGATTGTGGTTGAAAATCTGGATAACGAACTGGAGCTGATCGGCGAGATTCACTATTACAATACCTCTGTAACCAGTGGCGATCGTTTTATGAAAGAGATTACCTTTTTATCGCGTATGGAAGGCGAAAACAATGAGCGTGAAACAGAGCTGGTAGAATGGCTTTACGGCGAAATTGAAAAAAAGCACCGCGATGTATTCAGCGTAATGCTCAATACACCTGTAAAGAGTATGGAAACGGTAAAGCATTTTGTTGAAAAAGGAATTAAGGTTATTGGAAATTTTACAGGCCGACTGAGTGGTAACGATCACAAGTTCATCACGATGTTGCCTGTATCCTGGATAAACCCCTCATTCAATTGATTTTTGTTTTGTTTTGTTTTGTAAAACCGGGACAATGATTTTTTATTGTCCCGGTTTTTTTATGTCCTTAGTTTTTTGAGCAATGCAACGAACTCACTTTGTTTAAAAGGTTTGGTCATGTATTCATCCATACCCGATTGAATATATTTTTCGCGGTCACCTTCAAAAGCATTGGCACTTAATCCGACTATAGGGGGAAGATCCTTGTGCTTTTCTCTGAGTTTTTGAGTTGCGGTTATCCCATCCATCACCGGCATTTGTATATCCATAAAAATCAGGTGATATTTGGCATCTTTATAAATATCAAGGGCTTCTTTCCCGTTTTCTACAAATTCTGTGTGATGCCCCAGCGACTCAAGCATTAGTTTGATCACTTTTTGATTCACTTTTTTGTCTTCTGCAATCAGAATGTTTAGTTTATCAGGTATTTCACCGGATGAAACGCTTCTTTTTACCTTTTCTGAAACTCTTTCCTCAGTACAATATTCGGCAATAAAAGTAAACCAAAATGTACTTCCTTTTCCGGGTTCACTTTCCACACCCATGTCGCCACCATGCAGGTGCACCAGCTCCCTTGAAATGGAGAGTCCCAGCCCTGTTCCTTCGTATTTTCTGGTATCGTTGTTGTCTAACTGTGTAAAGGGGGTAAAGAGTAATTTTTTCATTTCTGGTTCAATGCCGCGACCCTGATCGGTTATCGAAATTTTAAAGATCATTCTGTTGTCGTTCGCCTTGTATTCTTTTGTGACATTTTCAACAGTTAGTATGATATTTCCTTTGGGTGTGAATTTAACTGCATTAGATATTAGATTATTCATCACCTGCAGAAGTCTGTTTTCATCGGCACATATCTTTTCGGGTAGTTTTTCATCTTTGATAACGTTGAGAGATTGCCCGGGTTTTTTAATACTTTCAAAAAGATTTTTTGTTTTTTGAATGAGATTGATTGTTTTGAAGTTTTTTTTCTGAAGCTGTACTTTTCCTGCCTCAATTTTTGAAAAGTCGAGCACCTGGTTGATGATTTGACGCAAGTTATCGCCTGATTGCCGGATGATCTCGAGGTGATCTTTCTGGGTCTGGTCAAGATCTGTTTTATTCATGATATCTATCATACCTATGATTCCGGTAAGGGGTGTTCTGATCTCATGGCTCATGTTTGCCAGGAAGTTTTGTTTAAACCGGGCAGATTCTTCTGCCACTGAGACCCTCTTTTCCAGATTCATTTGCATAATAGCAATTGTTCTGTCTTCAACCAATGCTATACCCCCTTCTACCTCATTTTTGCTATTCAAAACAGGCGAAAACAAAATCCGCAGCGGAGTAGTTTTCCCGGAGGTAAAACTGGTGTATTCCCCTTCAAAATAATCTGACTGTCCGGCAAGTACATTTTTAATCGCTTCAACAATTCTCTGATCGGGAAGCAAGGTCATATTCAGATGAATAAGTTTGCTTTTGGATGATCCAAGAATTTTTGCAAAATGATCGTTGCAATCGGTTATTATCCCTTTATCATCGAAATGTATCACGCCCAGGGGCGATCTCTCAAAAATAAGACGGTATTTCTGCTCACTCTTACGTATGGCATTTTCAGCATTTTTGCGTTCTGTAACGTCCGTGAGGATAATGAAATTAGATTCTCCATCACTGGCCAGACGGAATTCTATGTATTTTACCTCTCCGTTTTTGCAGGTTACCGGACATTCCATGGGCACTATATCTTTATTCTGCCTTTGCGCCTGCTCTATATTTTTCTTCCATTGTTTTTTGATTTGATCTCGTAGCTTTTTATCAGGATATACCCTGTCAAACCATTGATCCACACTTTTGAAATCATTCAAATCATACCCCAGCATACTTTTTACTTTTGGGCTAAAATACCTCGGCGTCTCGTTCTCATCTGATATGATAATGCCTACAGGAGATAATTCTGCAAAAAGGCGGAAGCGTTTTTCACTTTCTTTAATCTTGTTTTCTCTCTGTTTTTGCTGAGTTATGTCTCTTGTACTGAAAATGATGCTTTCGGGCTGTTGCCATTCATTTGCGATGAATTTTCCCATGGTTTCGAGCCAAATATAGGTTCCGTTTGCTTTTTTATAACGGTATTCTACCTTTTTCCCATGAATGAAATAGTCTTTTTCATTGAATTTCTTTAATATGGATTTCTTATCGTCAGGGTGAACAAAATCTGTTACATTTTTTCCGATCAGTTCGTGCAGCGGATACCCCAGTATTTCATGCGACTTGCCCACAAAAGTAAAGTTACCCTCAAGATCGGTAAGTGCTACCAGATCAAACATGTTGTCGGTTACGCTTTTCAATAGTTCTGTTTGTTCGCGGCTTTTTTGTTCGGCTTTTTTCCGGTCTTCTATGTTGCGGGTTACACCATAAAAGCCTATGATATCCTGGTCTTGGTTTCGCAAAAAGGATACATGCATTGAAATCCAAACCCATGAACCGTTGGCATGGTAATGCTGCGCTTCAATAATGCGGGAATGGTCTTTGGGGGTAAGTCCACTTTTTTCGTTCTCTAGTTCCTCTTCAAATATTTGCATGATTTCTTCCAATTGCGGGGGTGGGAACTTCTTGTCTATCGGGATTTTGATATAGTCTTCAGGCTTTTGCCCAACAATTTTTTCAATGGCAGGACTGATATAAGTGGTATTGAAGTTCATGTCTATGGTCCAGATCGCATCCGAAATGGAATCAAGTATACGTTGTTTCTGGGCTTTTTCTTCCTTTACATTGATAAGTGCCTTTTCAAACTCTCTGTTGGTTTGGTTCAACTCTTCGTTAATGGTAATATACTCTTCATTTAATGTCTGGTATTCTTCATTCAGTGTCCGGAGTTCCTCCATTTGCTCCTGCAGTTTTGCATCTTTGTCTTCCAGTTTTTTTATGTTTTTTTTAAAGGGAGTGATGTCTGAAAAAAAGGTAGTGAAGTAACCCTTTTGATGCGAAAACACCTGCACCTGATACCATTTTTGATCGGGTTCGAAATAGTGCTCGAATTCTTCTACCTTTTGCTCAAGGCTAACAGCACTATAAAACGAAATCCATTGTTGTAGTTTTTTGGGATTGATGTGAGCAAATACTTCAGAAGCTTTTTTATTGACTATCTCCTCTTTTGTTTTGCCTGTTGTTTGGGTAAAAGCATCGTTTAGTTCCAGAAAAATGTAATCTATACCATGGCCAAAATCATCAAAGATGACCTTATGATGTGCGTATGCCAAAGGTGATCTGCCAATGATCTCTTTGTAAAAGTTCCCGGTATTGTCCATGTTTGATGTATTTATTTGGTATGTTTTTCTGATATTTTACTTTTTCCTGTCAACCCAAAGATTGTATGATTACTGCCCGAAAACAGCCATACCTGCCAAAGTTATATCCTACCCTGAGGTACTGTTTTTCAATATCTTATTAAAGGCATAAAGCAGAAATACAATGAATGATTCCATTAAAACCGGGGAGTTTTAAGTTCCAATTATTTTATGATTTGCAAAAGGAGGTAACAGCATGGATCAATGAAACTGAAAGTTTGTTTTCCTTGATGCAACGAAATTAATAATTTTTTGTAAGGATTAACGGCGAATGATTAATTTTTGCAAAATTCTGTTGAATTCATTTTCTACCAGCGGTTTGGTGAGGTATTCATCCATACCCAGTTCCATATACTTTTCGCGTGCTCCTTCAAAAGCATTGGCACTTAAACCCACAATGGGGGGCGAATTTTTATAGTTTTGCTTGATCGTCCGGGTAGCCGTAATTCCATCCATTACAGGCATTTGAATATCCATCAGAATCAAATCAAAATCATTGATATTGAAATTGTTTATTGCCTGTTGTCCGTTATCGGCAGTACTTATTGTATGCCCCATAGCGTTGAGCATTAGTTTCACTATTTTCTGGGTGGTTTTTCGGTCTTCAACAAAAAGAATTTTTAAATGGTCTGGGTGGTTTTGTCCCTTTTTCGCAGATAAGTTGGTTTGGTTCCCGTTAGTGGAGGATAAAATTGCTTTAAACGTAAACCATATGGTGGTTCCTTTATCAGGGATACTTGACAATCCGATCTCTCCTCCATGCAATTCCACAATTTCTTTGCAAATGGATAAACCTAATCCAATACCCTGATAGTTTTCTGTATTGATCTCGTGAACCTGAGAAAATGGGGAAAAAATATTCTTCTGTCTTTCGGGTCTGATACCTATTCCGGTATCCGAAACCTCTGCTCTTATCATGATCTCATCTTCTTTTGACCCGGCAATTTGTGTCTCTTTTTTCAGGGTTATGCCTATTTGCCCTTCCTTAGTGAACTTTACGGCATTTATTATTAAGTTGTTGATTACCTGATTGATACGTTTGTTGTCGAAAGAAGCATATTCAGGTAATTGATTGTCGTAAGCGGGAATAAATCTGATAGGTTTTTTACAGATGTTGGAGAAGAAACTATTGGCATGTTTCAGCAGTTCTTCGGTTTTGTGCAATTGAAGGTTTAGTTGTAATTTTCCTGATTCAATGCGCGAATAATCCAGCACCTGGTCAATGATCTCCGAGAGGTTTTCTGCCGATTGATCAAGGATGTCGATCAATTCTTTTTGTTTTCCGCTGAGGGTAGTTTTGTAGAGTAACTGGGCGATGCCTTTTACCCCGATCAGGGGTGTACGCATTTCATGGCTCATGCTTGCCAGGAAATTTTGTTTGAACTTCAGACTGTTTTGTGATATCTCTATCTCTTTCTCTAACTTTTCTCTTTCGATACGATCAGTAATGTCTTGTCCGACAGATTGAAATTCAATAAAATCTCCGGATTTGTCCCTGATCACATAATCTGTCCATTCCATCCATTTGCGTTTACCCTCTTTATCAAATACTTCGTGCTGATAAGTAACAATTTTTCGATGATTTTTTCTCAGGTTTTGCAAATGGTCCATAATGTTTTTGTGCTCCTTGCCGGGAATCAGTTTTAACCATGATTGGCCAATCAAATCCACAGGTTTCTTCCCAAAAAAAACAGCATACGATTGGTTTACAAAAGTAAGTGTAGTATCGGATTTAAAACGGCAGATCAACTCTTTTTGCGATTGCAGTACCGATTCGAGTTGCTCCTGGCTCTCCATTACTGCTTCCTCCATCATTTTGCGGGAGGTAATATCGGTATGCGACCCCGCCATTCTGTAGGGTTTTCCTTTGGGGTCTCTGAGTGCTTTCCCTCTCCCGAGAACCCAGATATAATTGTTGTTTCGGTGTCGAAACCGGAATTCTACTTCAAAGGTTATGATCTGTTTTTCAAAGTATAATTCTAAAGTATCAAATACCTTTTTTTTATCATCGGGATGAATACGTTCTTCAAACGTACTGAATTTATTTTCCAGCTCATGATCTTTGTACCCGATCATACTCTTGTATCGCGGAGAAAGGAAAAGTTCATCAGTTACTAAATCCCAGTCCCAAATCCCATCATTGCTGCCTTCCACTGATAGTTGATATTGCTCTCTGATTCTGTGCAACTGAATTTGTGCATTTTTTTTGTCGGTAATATCGGAGATAAACCCGTGCCAAAGTACACTTCCATCATGCTGTTTCTCCGGATGGGCAATTCCATGCAACCATCTGATTCCTCTGCTTAGGATCACCCTATATTCATACTCCCAGTTGTTTAGCGTTTTGGCGGATTCAATGATCGATGCAACCACATGATCATGATCATCGGGGTGTAATTTAGACAATACTACCGAGGCATCATCTTTTACATCTTCGGGCCATACTTCATATATATCATAAATGTTTTCAGAAGCAAACGGGAAATAGTTTTTTCCGGTATCTGTGTGGTACTGGTATTGATAAATAACACCCGGTATTTGTCGCGAAAGTTTTTTGAGCAGCAAATCACTTTTGATCAGTTGATTTTCAATCTTTTTGCGTTCACTTATGTCGCGAACTACACTTTGTACATGCAAGGGTTTGCCGTTTATATCCCTGATAAGTTCGGCATTGATCTCTACATCAATGATTTGCCCGTTTTTGTGTTTCATCTTCTGCTCGTAAGGGGGGATGGTCTCCCCCTGCAGCAACCGCCCGAAGATCTTTTCACTCTCCGGGTATTCTGCCGAAAGATCGGATATAGACAGTTTTAGCATTTCATCATTACTGTATCCGAGCATTCTTGTTCCGGTGCCATTAGCTGCCAGATGTTTTCCATCCAGATCAAGAATGAAAACGGCATCATTGGATTGATTAAAGAGCGACCTGTATCTTTTTTCACTACTTTTCAGGGCTTCTTCAAAGTGAACCTTTTCAGTTATGTCGCGGGCAGAGGCATAAATATGTTTGCCGCTTGAATGAGAACTCCATTGAATGTATTTACTGGTGCCGTCATGCGCAAGATAACGGTTGGTAAAATCTATGATCTGCTCCTGATCCGCCAGTTTCTTCAACATTTTTTGCGTAGCTGATATATCTTCAGGATGTATCAAATCCATGAAGTTTTTCTTTGAAAGGGTTGTCAGATCGTAACCTAATAATTTTTCCCACGCTTTGTTTAATCTGATGAAATTTCCCTCAGTATCTGCAATACAAAGCAGGTCGATGCTGATATCAAAAAAGTTGTTCAGTAATTGGTCTGATTTTTCTTTTGCAATGATCAATCCTACCTGATTAGCAAAAAGCTTAATCTCATTATTGTATTGAAAGGTTTCTGCCTTGTTCATGATGATGGTAAAATCGCCCACTAATTTATCTCCTTCCATGATCTTAAGAATGGAAACTTCTCCCAATCCAAAGGTCATTTCAAGGGTATGGCTCATAACATCTGGCATTACACCATGAGTAAGGTTTCTGAGCTTTTCAAAGCGGGTGAGTTGATTTTTTTTCAATAAAGTATCCCGTCTGGGATCATGCTCCCATCTTTTACCGGTAAATTGAATACCCGCAATCCGACAAGCTTTGATAATGTTTTTCTGTATACCTGATAAAGCAACTGTGGTAAAATCTTTTCCATTATCATCAAAGATATTTAAACTGGCATATTTGGCATTGGAGATGCTAAGCAGATTATCACAAATGATCTGATATCGTTTTCTTATATCCTTTTCATGAAAATAAACATCATAGGTGTCTGACAGAATTTTTTCTTTTGTAATGTCGATAAATGTGACCCAAAACTGGTTTTGTTCTGATGGATGTACTTCTCCCCTGTACCATTTTTTCAGGATATGGCAGTATCGTTCAAATTTTTTGGATTCATCGTTTTTTACAACATCACCATAAAATTTGATCCAGTTAATATCACTTTTTTTTATCTCAGGAAAAACTTCTGTAATCTTTTTCTGGATGATATTTTCAGACTTTAATCCTGTAAGTTTTTCAAATGCTTTGTTGACTTCCAAAAAAACATAGTCTGCTGCTGTACCATTTTCATCAAAGATCATTTGATGCCACGCGTAGGCAAAAGGTGCATCTTGCAGTATACGGGTATGTCTTTTGTTTTCCATTATCTTTTATCTCTCTCCTTCACAATATCTGCACTTAAAGTCAATAAAGGACACATGTGGAATTGTAAATTGTATGTGGCGAAAAAAATGTATCTCTTTCTGCACAAAAACCCAAAATTTTATTGTGCTGTGTTATCCAAATTATCTTTATTTTAAGAGAAAAACTTATTTCGTTTCCACGGGAAATAATCTGTCAAGCAGTATTTCAAAATCTTCTGTTTTAACGGGTTTGGTCAAATAATCATCCATACCCAGGTTCATATACTTTTCTTTGTCTCCTTCAAAGGCATTGGCGCTTAATCCTACAATGGGAGGCAAGTTGTTGTATAGTTTCTTTAATTGATTTGTGGCGGCAATGCCATCCATTACCGGCATTTGAATATCCATTAGGATCAGATCAAAAATACCGGGTGTGAACACCTCAACAGACTTGGCTCCATCAGAGGCGATCGTTATTTGATGGCCTAATTCTTCCAGCATGAGTTTAATGACCATCTGGTTTACTTTTTTGTCTTCTACCAGCAATATATTCAACTGTTTGTCTTTGTGTCGTTTTTTGCTCTTTACGTTTTTATTTGATACGGGCATTTGTGATTGATCGGATATCTCTGCCTGAATTGTAAACCAAAACCTGCTTCCCTTGCCTGGTTCACTCTCCAGGCCAATGTTTCCTCCAAGTAAAACAGAAAGTTCGCGACAGATAGAAAGCCCAAGACCTGTACCATCCATGGTTCTTATTTCGTTTGCTTCTATTTGCGAAAAGGGTTTGAAAAGATGCTTGTGCAGCGAGGGGTCTATGCCTATGCCTGTATCTGTATCTGTAACTTCAATTTTCAGGAGGATGTACTCTTTATTGCTGGTAACACCTCTTTTTTGTTTCTCCACAAAAACAGAAAGGTTTATCTCTCCTTCATTAGTAAATTTTACTGCATTGGACACAAGGTTGTTGAGTATTTGATTGAGGCGCTGGCGGTCAGTTTTTATATACGAAGGTACTTTGGGCGATATTTTTATTTGTAGTTTGATGGGTTTATGACATATGGAATGAAACAGGTTTTCCACATCATCGAAAATAGCACTTGCCGGAAATACGGTGTTTACCAGTTTTATTTGTCCTGATTCAATTTTTGAATAATCGAGGATCAGGTTTATGATGTGTCTGAGGTTTTCACCTGACTGTCGCATGTTGTCTACATAAAGTTTTTGTTTTTCATCGAGGCTGGTTTTTGAGAGGATATCCGCCAGACCCATCATGCCTGTGAGTGGTGTGCGGATTTCATGGCTCATATTGGCAAGAAATTTTTGTTTGAATTCTGCCGATTTTCGGGCTATATCTACCTCCTGCTTTAGTTCTTTAGATTTTTTTATGTTGGTTACATCGCGCATGATGCCCAAAATCAATGGGGTTTTGTCGGTAGAAACCTCGGTGGTGCTTACTTCTACCTCTTTTATCTCACCTTTGGGTGTAATGATCTGAAATTCGTACACATGAGGGATATCTTCTCCGCGCACCCTGGCTTCATATCTGCTTTTTACTACTTCTCTTCCTTTGTCGGTGAGTGTATTCCAAAGATTAAAATCTTTTCCCAGCATTTCCTGGGCTGTATATCCCATGATCAGGCACAACTGTTTGTTTACATATTCGAATTTAGTACCCTTGATCATGTATATACCATCAAAAACATTATCAAGCAAAAGCTGGTATTTTTTCTGCGAGGCTTTTATCTCTCTCTCTGCTTTTTTGGTGTCGGTGATGTCTCTTACAATAGCCAGTATCTCGCTTTGGTTATGTATAACCATTTTACTTTCATAATACCTCAATCCCTGGTCTGTTTTTACAGTGTATTGATATTGCTGTGGTTGTTGGGTCTCAAACAGTTTTTTCTGTGCTTTGAAATGCAAATCCACAATATTTTCCGGTAACAGATCCCGGAAGTTTTTTTGTATGAAATTCTCCCGGGGAATAATTGTCCGGGCGTTGGCTGGAGTATGACAATCCAAAAAAATACCTTCCTGGTTGAAAAGAAACATCATGTCGGGAATGGCTTGCAGCAAAGATTGATTTCGCTGATTGCTTTCTTCCAGTTTCTGAAGGGTTTTGGTAAGTTTTTGATTTGTTTCCGTTACTTCATCATTGAGGGCATGGTATTCTTCATTTGTCTGTTTTAATTCTTCATTGATACTCAAATATTCCTGATTCTGTTTTTTTAATTTTTCCTGACTTTCTTTGAGTTCCTCAAGTGTCTTTCTTAGTTTTTCGCTGGTTTGCTTCCGCTTTGCTACCTCCTTTTTGAGTATGTAATTGGTGTATGCTTTTTGGGTGAGTTCATTTACAAATATGAAAAGCATCTCAGCAGTTTTCTGAAATTTGTCAAGCGACGTTTCTGGCACCTGCTCAAGTGCTTCTTCAAACTCTTTTTTGTCAGCACCTATTTCATCGGCATATGACAATATTTTGTTTTTATCGAGATCGTTATTTTTGATTTGACCTATCAACCAATTGCCCAAATGTTTTCCTTCAATAACAATGCTAACACCTGCATCCCATAATCCACCACTCAAACAAGGCATTATCATGGGTTTCTGAGCATTGGCCTTTCCCAGTTCCGCATCTGATTTATAGCAGTTTTGGCGACCGAGAGAAGTTTGTCTGATCAATTGGCAGAAAGATGAAAAATTACTCGACCGGGTTACCGGCGTACCGTCCGGCAAGGTTATCAGAGAGGCAACACTCATGGCTTCAGAGAAAACATCCTGCTTATGTTGCAATTCTTCTCCGGTGAAAAGATCCAGTAAAACCAAATCATCTAAGACTTTATTATGCTCCTGATCAGTTTTTCTGTCTGCCATCTTTTAAAAATCTTGTGGGTTGGTAAGTTGTGGAATGTAAAAGTATCTGATAAATCAAATGGAAATCTAAGAGATTTACGGTTTTTTGACTTTTAACATTCGTTTTTGTGGGTTGTATTTGAGTGCCTTAGATTTGTTGGTAACAAAATGGTTTATAAAGACACTTTGTTTACTTACTCCCTGGCTTCGGCATCAGGTAAATCTTCCTCAGTATTCTCAAATTGAGGTATTTCAAGGACAGGGCGGGCTGTGCGGCGAAAGAGTTCGCCCAAACTATCAAATTCTTTCCTGTAAAATATACCTACTCCCTGGGTATAAGGAGCAGTATTGTTCAGTATATCAAATGTGTTGGAGCGATTAAAGGCTTTGACGCGGAATTTGCCTTCTGGGGTAATTTTCACTTCCACATTTACATCGCCAATAATATTGCTGGTATGCTGGTTTTGGGCAGGATGATTTCCTGCCACACCCAGATTGCCATCTATAATCACCCGGTCGTCAAACAATTGGGTGGAGAGTGCTACTTCCAGTTCCTGGCTGCTGATCTGATCACCCGGGCGGTAATTTACACCAATATCAAAATCGTTGCTGATCTGCGATAGCCAATTGCTCAGTTGATTGGAAAGTAATTCTGTAGAGGTAGAACCCATGCCGTATCCCAGGGCATTGTTAAACCCATCTTCGGGCGGCACAAACCTGTTGAGGATCAGCAATGAGAACACCTGCCGGTTCATTTCCTGTTCGGTAGTGATGAGGCGGTCTATCATCTCATTCATTGATTCATCAGCCCCAGGCATATTTATATCAAAACTAATGGAAGGATTGAATAGTTTGTCTTGCAGGATCAAAACAGTTTCAACCGGCACCCTTCTGGAAAAATTGTTGGTTGTATCGGTTTGATGGATTGCCAGATCGTGCAGCGAAGTGCGTGTACGATACAACGCAGTAATATCGATCTCGGCATCATACGGATCACCGCTCCAGCGTATGTTCCCACCCTGAGCTACACGAAACCTTTTGTTGATAAGGTTTTGGAGTGTAAAAAGATAATCTCCTTCCTGAATGGTATAATCGCCGTACATGTTAAATTCTCCCTGGTTGTTGAACTCTATGTTCAGATTACCAAAACCTCTTCCTCTGATGATATCACCGATCTGTGAATCAAAAATAATCTGGATCTCTGATTCAGGCGTTACTTCCAGGTCGAAGTTCAGGTTCAGGTCAGAATAGGCAGGGATGGTGCCGGAAAGACTATTGTTATCTATCTCCTCGTTTGGTTCTACAAATTTAATAAAACTTGATTGGGTTACTTCACTGCCCGTATAGTCGAGAGGGAGAAAGAAGCGGGTGCCCCGTTCTGCTTTTGCTGTAATGTTTATAGCAATATCATTGGCGGGGCCATGCACCCTGAGCAACCCACTGGCAAATGCTTCACCATAAAAAAGTTCATTGTGACGCTGTTGGGTATTGAGCGCTATGATGCTGTTAAGCAAAAATGAAATGTCAACATCGAAATTCTTAAAATTATTATGTCTGATGATACCCGAAACATTGGCTGTGTTCCCGATCGTATCATTCAAAATAAGGTTTTGAAAACTGAAGTGCCCTTTCCCAATTTCTATTTCATGGGCAAAGGAGTAAGAAGTATTGAGGTAATCAACCCTGAATCCGGTGCGCAGCAGCCGGGCTTTTCCACTTAATTCGGGAGATTGCAAAGGTCCTTCCAAACGCAAATTTCCTGTTGCCAAACCCCTGAAGCGTGAAGCAAAAGAACTTACATACCGGCTAAAGACAGACATTTTCAGGTTTTCGATGTATATGTCAAGATCAAAATTATCCTTTTCACGGTCGGGATAAAAATAACCGGAAGCAGTTAGTGGTTTGTTGAAACCCACGTTGCCATAGTAGATCAGATCGGTATCTATCCTGAAACCATTGCGTTCGGCATCCCAGTAGCTGGTAAGGTTGAGGTCTCCCAGGTGATCGTTGTTGAAGGCAAAATCTTTGATGAGCAGATCAGCAGAAATATTGGGTGTTTTCAATAACGACGACACTGAAAGTCGTCCATTTCCAATCCCCGAAAAATCAACCTTTTTTTCCTTTAACAAGATCATAAAATTCTCAATATTAAAATTGTTGAGAAAGACTTCGAGCATATCATCCGGATTTTTGCTGATAGTGCCGTCAACAATCAGAAATTCATTCATCTTGTATAAGAACAAATTGGCTATATTTACCCTTGAAGAGTCGATAGATATTTGATTGTCAGGACTTATCGACCATAATGAATCATTTACATAGGCATAGGAGGGTAAAAAGCTGAACTGTGCCGAATTTGGAGACCGTATGGTACCCACTCCTTCAACTTTCCCTCCGTTTTGAAGGGTCTGTTGATCATCGCCCCAGCTTGTTGCTAATTTCAGCGTATCATGATACAGCAGAGCACGGGTTGAAAATTCATCCAGGTTTAATGTGTCTCCCAGAAACAATCTGTTGCTTTTTGCCACTGCACCGAATTGTGTTGAATCAGATTCGATCTGCAGGAAAAGGTCTTCCAGTTTGGCGTTATTCATGGAAACGAAACCCGCGTATCCATTTAATTTTATCTGGTCGAGCGAGGCATCAAATGATCCGTTGATGGTAGCAGTGGTGTCTAATTGCAAACCCGGTAGAAAAAGGGATGCCAGGGCGGGCAATTGCTGTTTGGCTTGTATACTGAATGTGAAATTTTGCGATAAATCCAGGCGACGGTCAGCAATGCTGTCTGCAGGGAAACCAGATGGTGTGTATTGTGCCAGAGACCGTTCAAAGGATTTTGCAAGGGTTTCATAATTGATTTTGCCTTCCAGTACCAGGTCCAGAAAATCTGAATGAAATTTTAATAGTTTTTCATCTTCGTTTATGGTGAAACCATTCAAAGAAATAGCATCTGTTCTGAATTCGTTAATGATTGTATCATTGTTCGTTTCGGGATTTTGGGTGTTGTTTCGGGCAATACGTCTGAACCATGTTTTATATGCTGTAAATTCTCCCTCAAGGGTATTTAATTTATCTCCGCTACCTTCTATGGAGATAATCGTACTGAGCATGTTTTGGTGCAGCGAGTCGGCAGGCATTATGTTTAATGCTGAAAGATTGGCGTTGTCAATCTGAGCCGTAAAGTTTACATAGGGCATATGTTGGCTAAAGTCAGCCAATCCACTAAAATCAAGGGTTATATTAGGATCGTTGAGCATAATATTCCCGTTGAATTTATTGCTGAAATAATGGCCTGCTACATCGAGGTTTCGGTACCTGTAATTTTTAAAGTCTAAATAATCAACATCTCCGGAAATGTTAAGGTCAAATTCACTGAAGTTTCTGGATGATCCCACCAGATTGGCATTCATCCCGATGGAACCTAAAAGATCTGTTTCGTCGGTAAATCTGCCAAGGTCAAATTCTTCCAGGGAAAGGTTTCCTTTGTAGTTGATGTTTTTAAATCTGTCATTGCTAACAATAGCAATATCGGTTGACATGTTGCCCAGGGCGGAAGTAAAGTTTCCATAGGCTACAAAATCATGAAGAAAACCGGTAAGTCTTCCCGAAAATGAAACAGCTCCTAAATTGATTAATTCTTCGGGAAGTTGCAAGTTCTCATCAAAAGGATTTGCGGAACCAGGAAAATAAAAAGTTTCAAAATCAT
>CAZPVB010000019.1:0-35225 GCA_964589855.1 uncultured Bacteroidales bacterium | reverse complement strand
ACGCCGCGAAGGTGTTGGCGGTGAAGTTATTTGTTATGTTAGTTAAAAGGAGGCACAAATGTCAAGAATAGGAAAATTACCCATTAAAATACCTGCCGGAGTTAGCATTGATTTTAACGATAATAATATCGTTACTGTTAAAGGACCCAAGGGTGAATTGAAACAAAAACTCACCGGTGATATTACCGTTGAGGTTGAAGAAGGTGTTGCTCATGTGAAAAGACCTTCTGAGCAGAAAAAGCATAAAGCATTGCATGGATTATACAGGGCACTTATCAATAATATGGTTACCGGTGTTTCTGATGGTTACAAGATTGTTCAGGAACTGGTAGGTGTTGGTTATAAAGCATCCAACAATGGTCAATTACTTGAATTGGGTTTAGGTTATTCCCATGAAATTTTTATCGAATTACCCAAAGAAATTAAAGTTGAAACAGTTACCGAAAGGGGTAAAAATCCTCAAATCATTCTTCAATCACATGATAAGCAATTGATCGGGCAAGTAGCCTCTAAAATACGTTCGTTGCGTAAACCAGAACCATATAAAGGTAAAGGTGTGAGATTCCAGGGTGAAGTTTTACGCAGGAAAGCAGGGAAATCAGCTGCCAGTAAATAAAATGGTTATAACTTAATTAAAGCTCATAGAGTGATGGCAACAAAAAATAAAATCAATAAAAGAGTAAAAATAAAATACCGGATACGAAAAAAAATCCGTGGTTCTGAAGAACAGCCCAGATTGAATGTATTCAGAAGTAACAAGCAGATTTATGCTCAAATCATAAACGACCAGAAAGGTGTAACGGTTGTTTCTGCATCCAGTAGAGAAAAAGAACTGGCAGAGAAAAAGATACCCAAGTCTGAACAGGCAAAAGAAGTAGGAAAAATGGTTGCTGAAAAAGCAAAGGAAGCGGGCATCGAAAAAGTTGTTTTTGATCGAAATGGTTATTTGTATCACGGAAGAATAAAATCTTTGGCCGAAGGTGCCAGAGAAGGAGGCTTAAAATTCTAAAACTATGGCAAACGCATCTATAAAAAAAGTAAAATCCAGTGAAATCGAATTTAAAGACAGACTGGTGAGTATACAGAGGGTTACGAAAGTAACCAAAGGTGGTAGAACATTTAGTTTTTCAGCTATTGTTGTTGTTGGAAACGAAAATGGAGTGGTAGGATATGGTTTGGGTAAAGCCAAAGAAGTTACTACTGCAATCAGTAAAGGGATTGACGATGCCAAAAAACATCTCATAAAGGTTCCTATACATAAAGGTACTATACCGCACCTGCAAAAAGGTAAATATAGTGGTGCCAATGTACTGATCAGACCTGCTGCAAATGGTACTGGTGTGATTGCTGGTGGTGCTATGAGAGCCGTGCTTGAAAGTGTTGGGGTAACTGATGTATTGGCTAAATCCCAGGGATCTTCCAACCCACATAGTGTTGTAAAAGCTACAATCGACGCGCTCGTTAAACTGAGAGATCCATTCACGGTTGCCCAGCAAAGAGGTGTTTCTCTGGATAAAGTTTTTAATGGTTAGCGGTTTTCTTACATTCGTTGATCAATATCGTTTTTTAATCATGCATTTATTTTGCCGCCATACTGGTCATATAAAAAACAAATAAGTAATGAAGAAATTAAAAATATCTCAAATCAAAAGCGCGATCGGTCGTCCTGATACTCAAAAGAAAACTTTAAAAGCTCTTGGATTACGTAAACTTAACCGTCCGGTAATAAAAGAAGGTACACCTCAAATTATGGGAATGATTGATAAAGTCAATCATTTGTTGAAGGTAGAAGAAGTAGAATAGGTTAATTCATTAAAGATAATAACTGAAATAAACGTATATAAAATGGATTTAAGTAGTCTTAAACCTGCAAAAGGATCAATAAAAACACGGAAAAGAATTGGCCGGGGACAAGGTTCCGGAAGAGGTGGTACTTCTACCAGAGGACATAAAGGAGCCAAATCAAGATCAGGCTACAGTAGAAAAGCCGGTTTTGAAGGTGGTCAGATGCCCCTGGCAAGAAGATTGCCTAAATTCGGATTTAAAAATCCGGGAAGAGTTGAATATCAAGCTGTAAATGTAGATAAGTTGCAACAACTTTTTGATGAGAAAGGGATTACCGATATCAACCCTGTAGTTTTATCTGAAAATGGATTGGTATCATCCAAAGGACCTGTTAAAATTTTGGGTAAAGGAGAATTAAAAGCAACCCTTAATGTTTCTGCACACAAATTTTCGGGTACAGCTACTCAGGCCATCGAGTCCAAAGGAGGTAAAACAATAACAATTTAATATATAATGAAAAGATTTTTCCAGACATTACAAAATATTTACCGGATAGAAGATCTTCGATCAAGGATTCTTTATACACTGGGAATCATCCTTATTTACCGTTTGGGTTCTTATGTTGTTTTGCCAGGTGTAGATCCTCAGCAATTAGGTGCGCTTCAGGCACAAGCATCTGATGGATTGCTCGGGTTGTTAAATATGTTTTCAGGTGGTGCATTTTCCAATGCATCCATTTTTGCACTGGGTATTATGCCCTACATCAGTGCATCCATTGTAATTCAATTATTGGGTGTTGCCGTTCCCTATTTTCAAAAACTACAGAAAGAAGGAGAAAGTGGCAGAAAAAAGATCAATCAGATCACACGCTATCTTACGGTTCTTATAACAGGAGCACAGGCACCTGCTTACCTTGCCAATCTTGCTTCTCAATTGCCGAGATCTGCTATTACCCCTTTCGATGGTGTTGAAGGTACGCCTATGACTTTTTTTATGATCTCATCTGTTATCATTCTTGTATCTGGTACCATGTTCGTAATGTGGTTGGGTGAAAAGATTACAGACAAAGGTATAGGAAACGGTATTTCCCTGATCATCATGATCGGAATCATTGCCAATCTTCCATTTGCATTAGGTGCTGAGTTTGTTGCCCGCATGGAAGAAGCAGGTGGTGGATTGGTTGTATTTTTGATTGAGATTGTTATTTTGATGTTGGTTGTTGTTCTCTCTATTTTGTTGGTGCAGGGAACAAGACGGATTCCTGTTCAGTTTGCCAAGAGGGTAGTAGGAAATAAACAATATGGTGGCGTTAGACAATATATACCCTTAAAAGTGAATGCAGCAGGTGTAATGCCAATCATTTTCGCACAGGCAATTATGTTTATCCCTATTACACTTGCCGGATTTGCTGAGTCGGAAGCGATGAGTGGTATCGCTGCAACATTCTCTAATTTCTTAGGATTTTGGTACAACTTTACTTTTGCTATTCTTATCATTTTGTTTACTTATTTTTATACTGCTATCACAGTTAATCCCAACCAAATGGCCGAGGATATGAAGAAAAATGGTGGTTTTATTCCTGGTGTAAAACCCGGAAAGCGAACGGCTGAATTTATTGACAATGTGATGTCGAAAATTACTTTACCTGGCTCGATGTTTTTGGCTTTTGTTGCAGTTATGCCTGCCATTGTAAGTTTGATGGGGGTTACGGGTCAATTCGCCCAGTTTTTTGGAGGTACTTCCTTGCTTATTATGGTTGGTGTTGTTCTCGATACATTGCAGCAAATCGAAAGTCATTTATTAATGAGACACTATGATGGTCTTACCAAATCCGGACGGATTAAAGGTCGTTCTTCATCAATGGGTATGGCCGGATAAACAGTTTATCAATGATTGAATACAAATCTGATAGTCAAATCGAATTAATACGAGAAAGTTCTTTACTTGTTGCAAAAACATTAGGTGAGGTTGCCAGGATTATTAAACCCGGGGTGAAAACCATCGATCTCGACCGGATCGCCGAAGAGTTTATACGGGATCATGGAGCTGTTCCCGGTTTTAAAGGATATCATGGTTTTAAAGGTTCATTATGTATATCCCCCAATGAACAGGTTGTACATGGTATACCAGGAAATCGCGAACTAAAAGAAGGTGAAATTGTTTCTATTGATTGCGGCGTTCTTAAAAATAATTTTTATGGTGACTCTGCTTATACCTTCGCCATTGGTGAAATTGATGAAAGCATCAAAAACCTGATGAAAACAACTTACGATTGTTTGATGTTAGGCATAGAAAGAGCAGTTGAAGGTAATCATCTTGGAGATATCTCCTTTGCCATTCAACAACATGCTGAAAATAATGGTTATGGCGTTGTAAGAGAATTGGTCGGACATGGGCTCGGGAAAAATTTGCATGAAGCGCCTGAGGTTCCAAATTTCGGAAAAAAGAAATCTGGTGTCAGGTTAAGAAAAGGATTGGTAATAGCCATTGAACCGATGATTAATCTCGGAAAAAGATTTGTTTTACAGGAAAAAGATGGATGGACAATCAGAACAAAAGACCGTTTACCATCGGCACATTATGAGCACACGATTGCTGTTGGAAAAGATAAAGCAGATATATTATCCTCCTTTTCTTATATACAGGAAGCACTAAAACATAATAAAAACAATACTATAATTATTGAATAACGAATATGGCTAAACAATCTTCTATACAACAAGACGGTACTGTAATTGAATCGCTTGGAAATGCTATGTTCCGTGTTGAATTGGAGAACGGACATGTTATTACAGCACACATCTCCGGCAAAATGCGTATGCATTACATTAAAATTTTGCCCGGAGATAAAGTAAAAGTAGAAATGTCGCCATACGATTTGACTAAAGGACGAATTACCTTCAGATATAAATAATACACTAAGTTTAATATTTCTTTTAAGATAAAACAATGAAAGTAAGAGTTTCAGTTAAAAAAAGAAGCACGGAATGTAAAATTGTGCGACGCAAAGGAAGAATTTATATTGTAAATAAAAAAAATCCTAAGTTTAAACAACGCCAGGGTTAATAAGAAATTTTTAATTTATTCAGTAATATGGCACGTATAGCAGGAATAGATATTCCCAGAAAAAAAAGGGGGGTAATAGCCCTAACATACATTTTTGGTATTGGGCGTAGTACCGCACAAAAAATACTTGTTGAAGCTGGTGTTGACGCCAATTTAAAAGTTGAACAGTGGAATGATGAGCAAATCACCAGTATTCGAAATATTATCAATGATAATTATAAGGTAGAAGGTGGTTTACGTTCCGAAGTTCAGATGAACATTAAGCGTTTGATGGACATAGGTTGCTACCGTGGGATTCGCCACAGAATTGGTTTGCCTCTTCGTGGACAGAAAACCAAAAATAATGCAAGAACCAGAAAAGGAAAGAAGAAAACTGTTGCCAACAAGAAAAAAGCAACTAAATAATTAATTGTTTGAAGAAGCCGATATGCGCACTCGGTTTCGCGACGAAAAAAGATCAATAATAAAAATTACTATGGCAAAACAAACCAAAGGTACACGCAGTTCTAAAAAGCGTATTGTGAAGGTTGAACCCATTGGGCAAGCTCACATTTTTGCATCATTCAATAATATTATTATATCACTTACCAATAACAACGGACAGGTGATTTCATGGGCTTCTGCAGGGAAGATGGGTTTTAAAGGCAGCAAAAAGAATACTCCATATGCAGGGCAATTGGCTGCTACCGATGCAGCAAAATCAGCTTACGATGCAGGGTTGAGAAAAGTGAAGGTTTTTGTTAAAGGACCCGGAAGCGGAAGAGAATCAGCTATTCGTACTTTGCATGCCACCGGTATTGAGGTTGTGGAAATTGTAGATGTTACTCCATTGCCGCACAACGGTTGTCGCCCTCCCAAAAGAAGAAGGGTTTAATTAATTTCATCGTTTTATTATAAAGAAATAGAATAAAAATGGCTAGATACAGAGGACCTCAGTCAAAAATTGCAAGAAAATTTGGTGATCCCATTTTTGGTGCTGATAAAGCCTTCGAAAAGAAGAACTATCCACCGGGGATGCATGGCGCTGACAAAAGAAGAAAAAAACAATCTGAATATGGTATGCAGTTGCAGGAGAAGCAAAAAGCAAAATACACCTACGGATTGCTTGAAAAACAATTCTCTAATTTATTTAAAAAAGCCGTACGTAAAAAAGGGGTTACCGGTGAAATACTTCTGCAATTGTTAGAATCCCGACTTGATAATGTTGTTTACCGGATGGGAATTGCCCCATCAAGAAGGGGTGCGCGTCAGTTGGTAGGGCACAGGCATATTACCGTGAACGGGAGTATTGTAAATATCCCTTCATACAACTTGCGCCCTGGTGATATTGTTGGAGTACGAGAAAAATCAAAAAGTCTTGAAGTTATTACTGAATCGCTCAGGGGACGGGCAAATACCTATAATTGGATTGAGTGGGACGAGGAAAAAATGGCAGGAAAATTTCTGAATACTCCCGAAAGAGAGAGCATTCCCGAAAACATCAAAGAACAATTGATCGTGGAATTGTACTCCAAATAATGGATAGATATTGTGCTGCAAAAATCACAAGTGTACTGAGTTTTAAAACATTAAAATACCCTTATAAATGGCAATATTAGCATTTCAAAAACCCGATAAGGTTATCATGCTTGAATCGGATGGGAGTTATGGTAAATTCGAATTTAGACCGCTGGAACCTGGATATGGTATTACAATAGGTAATTCCCTAAGAAGAATTTTACTTTCCTCTCTTGAAGGTTTTGCCGTTACCTCTATTCACATCGAAGGCGTTGAACATGAATTTTCCACCATCAAAGGTGTGGTTGAAGATGTAACGGAAATCATTCTTAACCTTAAAAAAGTTCGTTTCAAAAGAAAGGTAGTAGAAGAGGAAACCGAAAAAGTAAATATTAACATCACAGGACAGGAAGTATTTAAATCCGGCGATCTCAATACTGCATTATCCGGATTCCAGGTGATCAATACCGATGTGGTTATTTGTAATATGGAACCCTCTGTAAATTTAAATATCGAACTTACGATTGAAAAAGGAAGAGGATACGTACCGGCAGAAGAAAATAAACCTCTTAATCCCGTGGTAGGACAAATTGCTATCGATTCAATTTTCACACCTATTAAAAACGTGAAGTTTCATGTTGAAAATTACAGGGTGGAACAAAAAACCGACTACGAGAAACTGGTCATGGAGTTATTAACCGATGGATCGGTTAATCCTAAAGATGCACTTAAGGAAGCAGCTAAAATCTTAATTTTCCACTTCATGCTGTTCTCTGATGAAAAGATTACACTTGACAGAGAAGAAAAAGCAACAAGCGAAGAATTTGATGAATCTTCTTTGCACATGCGGCAATTGCTGAAAACAAAACTCGTTGATCTGGATTTGAGCGTAAGAGCATTAAATTGCCTCAAAGCTGCAGATGTGGAAACTCTTGCCGATCTGGTTTCTCTAAATAAACATGATCTGCTTAAATTTAGAAACTTCGGAAAAAAATCATTGACCGAACTAGAAGAACTTATTAAGTCCAAAAATCTTAATTTTGGCATGAATCTTACAAAATACAAATTAGATAAGGATTAGTTGAAATGAGACATAGAAAAAAGTTTAATCATTTGGGCAGAAAAGCACAACATAGAAAAGCTATGCTTTCGAATATGGCTGCCTCATTGATTCTTAAAAAAAGAATTTTTACCACTACTGCTAAAGCAAAAGCATTGAGGATTTATGTAGAACCTTTGATAACCAAATCTAAAGAAGACTCTACGCATTCCAGAAGAACCGTTTTTTCTTATCTTCAGGACAAAAATGCAGTTAGTGAGCTATTTCGGGAAGTATCGCAGAAAATTGCTACTCGTCCTGGTGGTTATACCCGTATTCTGAAAACCGGATTTAGAAAAGGTGACGGAGCCGAAATGTGTTTTATTGAACTGGTGGATTATAACACCAATATGTTGAAAACAACCGAAGAAACTACCAAAAGAACCAGACGTAGCAGGCGGGGTAGAAAATCTTCTCCTGCTGCAGCTGCAAATACTTCTGAAAGCAAAACACAAGATCAGCAAAAGCCTGATATTGCAGAAGATGAACAAAAAACCATTGATCAGGGAGCCGAAAATGTTGATTTGAACGATCAGAAAACTGATCCTCAGAGCACTTCTGAGGTTGAAGAAACAAAATCGGAAACCCCTGAAGATGTTGACGCATCCGGAGATGAAAAAGAAGACAAAAAGACTGATGCTGATGCGCAAGCAGAGGATGATAAGAAATAATGACTTTTGATAATGTGATCTTTTGTTATAGGTTTTGAATTGCTCATGATTATACATGAGCATATTAAAACGGAAAATAAAAAATTAGAATCTTATGTAATAGATTTAAAAAGGAGGATAAAGAGGTTTTAAAATCTTTGTCCTCCTTTTATATTTTCAGCGAAAACACTGATAAACAAAACAAATTACAATTAAACGATTTAAAAATTTAAAAAGAAAAACTATGAGTGCAATTTTAAATGTTCATGCCAGACAGATACTCGATTCAAGAGGAAACCCAACCGTTGAGGTTGATGTATTAACAGAAAACGGTTTTTTGGGTCGCGCAGCTGTACCATCGGGTGCTTCTACAGGAGTGCACGAAGCAGTGGAACTAAGAGATGGCGACAAGGTGAATTACATGGGTAAAGGCGTTTTGAAAGCGGTAAGCAATGTAAACAATGTTTTGAGTAAAGAATTGGAAGGTTTATATGTAACTGACCAAGCGTTAATTGATCAAAAGATGATTGCACTTGATGGTACGCCTAACAAAGGTAATTTAGGTGCAAATGCCATTCTTGGCGTTTCTATGGCCGTTGCTCATGCTGCTGCACAGGAAACCAATCAACCTCTTTTCAGGTATGTAGGTGGTGTTAATGCCAATCTTTTGCCAATTCCTATGATGAATATTCTGAATGGTGGTTCGCATGCCGACAATAGTATCGATTTTCAGGAATTTATGGTTATGCCGGTTGGCGCTGAATCTTTTAGCCACGCGCTCAAAATGGGTGCTGAAATATTTCATAATCTCAAATCTGTGTTGAAAAAGCAAGGTTATTCAACAAATGTAGGTGATGAGGGTGGTTTTGCGCCTAATCTTAAATCTAATGAAGAGGCCATTAGTGTTGTACTTGAAGCCATTGAAAAAGCTGGATACAAACCTGGTGAAGAGATTTTCATTGCATTAGATCCTGCTTCATCAGAATATTTTCTCCCTGAAGAAAATGTTTATCACCTTCATAAATCCAGTGGTGATAAGCTTACTCCTTCGCAAATGGTTGACTATTGGGCGGAATGGGTAAATAAATTTCCAATCATCTCTATAGAGGATGGTATGGGCGAAGACGACTGGGATGGTTGGGCAATGATGACCAAAAAACTTGGTGATAAAATCCAGATCGTTGGAGATGACCTGTTTGTAACCAATGTGAACAGACTGCAAAAAGGTATTGACTCTAATGTTGGGAATTCAATTCTGGTTAAGGTTAACCAAATTGGTTCACTCACCGAAACTATCAGTGCTGTAAATTTGGCAACCGAGAACTCTTATACATCTGTAATGAGCCATCGTTCGGGTGAAACTGAAGATACAACCATTGCTGATCTTGCTGTAGCACTCGGTACAGGCCAGATTAAAACTGGTTCTGCAAGTCGTTCAGACAGGATCGCAAAATATAACCAACTGCTGCGTATTGAAGAAATGTTGGGTGATACCGCTCGCTATCCGGGTAAAAATTTTAAATTTTACAAAAAGTAAATTATTTTGTTTTTTTGTATGATTTTCCCGGGTATTATTAATTCCTGATCCCTGATAATCGGTTTAAGTGTCATTAAGATTTAATGTTTATTTTATTGACGAGTTTTTTTAAAGTTGCTTTTAAATCAAATATTATTCAGACCGGATGCAAAAAAACTATTGATTTCTTTACTTTGAATTATGAAGGGGAAGCATGATTAACATGTTTCCCCTTTATTGCCAGGTACTTCATATGCCTTTATCCATCGCACAGGTAACAAGTTTTCTTTTGACTACACTTATATAGAATAAATTCACTTTTAAACTGACAGGCAGGGTAAAAAAAAATGGCGTCATGCGATGCTGTAGAAATATGTTTACTTTTCTGAAAATAAAATAGATAACAATTTGGATTTTTATTTGTGATATGTTTCCGCATTTAACTGTAAAATAATTCAAGTGCAAACAATTTGAATATGAATATTTTGCTTAGAAGTACCCTTGCTTTGTTTTTGTTTTTTAGTGTTTGGTTCGTATCTGCACAAGATACCATAAAGATTATGCATTATAATTTACTTTTTTATGGCTTTTATACGGATTTTTGTACCGTGCAAAATAACAACGTTGAAGAAAAAAATCAAAACCTGGAAACGATCCTGCAATATTACCAGCCCGATATTTTTACGGTAAATGAGTTGGGACAGGGTGAAGAAAACCTTACTTTGCTTAAAGATCATGCCCTGAACACTCAGGGTGTAAACTACTATGAACACGCAGATTATACCAACTCCAACAATGGATGGTTTGCCAATGGTTTTTTTTATGATTCACGAAAATTTGGGTTACTTGACCAGGTTGTAGTTAGCACGCTTGTCAGAGATATTAATCTTTACAAATTATATTTCAAAAGTGAGGATTTGCAACAAACCCAGGATACTACTTTTTTGCATTGTATTGTTGCACATTTGAAAGCCGGCAGCAGTACCAGTGATCAGCAAGCGCGCAGCAGCATGATCAATAATGTTATGAATTATCTGACAACTTTTAATATTTCTGAAAATGTTGTCTTTATGGGAGATTTCAACATGCGTTCATCTTATGAAGATGCTTTTCAGAAACTAGTCAATTATCCTGATTATGATTTTAGGTTTCATGATCCGGTGGAAGCTATCGGTGTTTGGAATAACAATGAAAACATGAGTGCTTTTCATACACAAAGTACACGTTCTTCAAATCACTCATGCTTTGTTGGTGGTGGGTTAGACGACCGATTTGATTTCATTCTTGTAGATTCTGATATATGGGAGGGACGTTCAGGGCTTACTTATGTAGAAAATTCTTATTATGCTCCCGGACAGGATGGTGAAAGATATAACCAATCCTTAATCTCACCTGCCAATCAAAGCGAACCCCAGAATATTATCAGTGCTTTATACAATACATCAGATCATTTGCCGGTTATTCTTGAACTTACTACCACACATAATACTTTCACTGAAAACGTACCCCGAAGTATTGTTACCCCACAATTGTCTGTATCAAACCCGGTAACAGATAAATTCAGCATTTCTTTTACCTCTGATGTTACCGGAGAAATAAAAATAATTTTACATTCACTGGAAGGAAAACGTGTTTTTTCTGGTTCCGTCATTCAGGATGATAACACCTTTGAACATAAGCTTGATGTTGCTTCTTTGGAGAGAGGTTTTTATGTTTTAACAGTCATATTGCCAACGGGAAGGCATTTTTCGTCGAAGATTGTAAAGTTTTAACAGGTTAACATTATGTTAACATAAAATTAAACTACAAGCAAAATTGCATCGGTTTTGAGTGAGTATTTTTGATTTTTGTTTTAAAGTTAACAAGCATTTTCATGGAAAATATTTATTTGTTTTTTGTAGTTGCCCTGTTTATTCTGGCCATTTCAGACCTTGTTGTAGGAGTTGGAAATGATGCTGTGAATTTTTTGAACTCAGCCATTGGATCCAAGGTAGCTTCTTTTAAAGTGATCATGGGTATTGCCGCCATCGGAGTTCTTTTTGGAGCTACCTTTTCAAGTGGAATGATGGAAGTTGCCAGAAGTGGGGTATTTTTTCCTGACAAGTTTTATTTCAATGAGATCATGATCTTGTTTCTTGCAGTGATGATCACTGATATCATACTGCTGGATGCTTTCAATACGTTTGGTTTACCTACATCTACCACTGTATCTATAGTATTTGAATTATTGGGTGCTGCTGTTGCGGTTGCATTGTTCAAAGTAATTAACTCTCCTGAAGGTGCTGAAGGTTTAAATGCATATATCAATTCGGCCCGTGCTCTGACCATCATTTCAGGCATCCTGCTTTCTGTGGTCATATCTTTTACGGTTGGTGCTATTGTTCAGTTTTTTTCCAGAATGCTTTTCACCTTCAATATTCAGAAAAGTATGCCTTATTTTGGCGCCATCTGGGGTAGCATTGCCATTACTGCCATCATACATTTCATCCTTGTTAAGGGTGCCAAGGGTGCTTCTTTTATGACACCGGAGGTTGCCTCATGGATCATGAACAATACATTTCTGATCCTTTCCGTAAGTTTCATTACGTTTGGTGTTTTTTCTCAAATACTTATCTCTGTCTTTAAAGTCAATATTTTCAAAGTAATTGTGCTGATTGGTACATTTTCTATTGCCATGGCCTTTGCAGGAAACGATCTGGTCAATTTTATCGGAGTGCCGCTTGCCGGATATGATTCCTATATGCATTTTATTCAGGATCCTACTATTGATCCCACTAACTACACAATGGAGTCCTTGTTGAATCCTGTGCAAACACCGACTCTTTTTCTTTTAATAGCCGGTGTAATTATGATTCTGGCACTTTTTTTCTCCAAAAAAGCACGCTCTGTAACTCAAACCGAAGTAGATCTTGCCCGGCAGGAAGAAGGATATGAAAGGTTCTCTTCTTCAATGTTTGCCAAAACAGTTGTGAGAAATTCTATTGAACTTGGAAAATTTTTACATAAGGTATTGCCGGCAGGTCTCTTTACTTTCCTGGATAGACGATTTCAAATGCCTTCCAGCAAAAACAAGTCTCTTGCCGAAACAGCTCATTTTGATCAATTGAGAGCGTCGGTGAATATGTTTATTGCCAGCATTCTTATTTCATTTGCAACCTCACTTAAGTTGCCTTTATCCACTACTTATGTAACATTTATGGTGGCAATGGGTACTTCATTGGCCGATCGTGCCTGGGGGCGTGAAAGTGCGGTATACAGAATCACAGGTGTATTAACTGTTATTGGAGGATGGTTTTTTACCGCATTCTCTGCATTTTCCGTTGCATTTTTATTTGCCCTGTTTATTAGTTGGGGGGGAGTTGTGGCAGGTGTTTTCGCCTTATTGGTGGCTTTTTTCTTCCTTGTAAGAACAAATTTTATTCATAAGAAGCGTAGCGAAAGCAAAAAGAAAGAAGAAGACAAACTGATCAAAGAATGGGACGAGAAAAGTGTAATGAATGAGTGTAAGGGCAACATCGTTTATACCCTTGAAAAAGTTGAGAAACTTTATGGTGATATCATAACCAATTTCATGAAAGAGCACCGGAAAAAATTAAAGAAAAACCGTAAAAAAGTTCAGGAACTCAATGATTACACCAAAACTTTAAAGAAAGATGTATATATTACACTCAAAAAACTACAGTATGACTCTATTGGTACGGGACATCATTATGTGCAGGTTCTTGACTATCTGAGAGAAATTGCACATTGTATAAATTTTATTGTTGAACCCATTTACGAGCATATTGATAATAATCATCCTGCATTTAATGATAATCAGGAACAAAAGTTTGATCTTCTTTCTCAAAAAATCACTTCTTTTTTCCAGGATGCAGTTGTGATATTGAAAGAAAAAAAGTATGATAAACTACCTGATCTTATTAAATACAACAATGAATTACTTGATAATATAGAGCAAATAAAAGTATTCCAGATAAAACTCATCAAAGAAGAAAAAGTGGGAACCCGTAATAGCATGGTTGTTTTTAATCTTCTTACAGAAACGAAAAACATACTGCTGCATACGGTAAATGTTTTAAAATCACACAGGGATTTTACCTTAAAAAATCATCTTTAAAACAAAGGTCATTGCTTTTATAATGCAAGCATGGTCTTCGTAAAATAAAATTTTTAGTTGGCTATGTTTTTTGCCATCAAATAGATCATTATGACGTTTGGATTGCTGCAATTTCTTACTATACTAGGTTCATTGTCTCTATTCCTTTATGGTATGAAGGTAATGAGCCAGGGTATACAAAAATTTGCTGGTGATAAGCTAAGGAATATTTTCAGGGTAATGACTACAAACCGCTTCTTCGGTATACTCACCGGGTTTGTGGTTACTTCATTGGTACAGAGTTCCTCTGCCACTACTGTAATGGTTGTGGGTTTTGTTAATGCCGGGTTGCTTAATCTTTCACAGTCTATTGGAGTGATAATGGGAGCCAACATAGGGACAACCATTACTGCATGGCTCGTATCCGTTCTTGGATTTCAACTTAATATATCTGGTCTCTCTTTGCCCATAATTGCAATTGGTTTTCCCTTGCTATATTTTGCCAGAGAAAGATTGAGTTCATTGGGAGAAACCATACTTGGCTTTGCGTTGCTGTTTTTGGGTTGGGGATTGCTAAAAGATTCGGTACCTGATTGGCAATCAAACGCTGAGGCATTTAGTCTTTTGCAAAATCTTACCGATTTTGGTCCTTTCAGTACTCTTTTATTTTTGTTTATCGGAATTTTACTTACCACTGTTCTTCAATCTTCCAGTGCTACCATTGCACTTACACTGGTAATGTGCAATAATGGTTGGATCGGTTTCGAGCATGGTGCTATCATTGTTTTAGGAGAAAATATAGGTACAACCATTACGGCCAATTTGGCTGCACTGGTAGGAAACGTAAATGCAAAAAGAGCAGCCATTTCTCACACCATCTTCAATGTTTTTGGAGTGATCTGGATGCTTTTTTTCTATTCTTTTGTACTTGGTCTGATTGCAGATACCATGATGTCTATGGGATTTAACTCTCCATACAACGATCCTTCCATGATCCCATTGGGTATCTCAATATTTCACAGTGCTTTTAATATTGTTAATACTTTGATCCTGATAGGTTTTGTTGATTTGATCAAAAAAGCATCTGTTCGTTTGATTCCCTCCCAGGGAAAACAGGATGAAAAGGACAATCTCGAATATTTGAGCATGGGTTTCCTCAATATGGCAGAGTTTTCTGTTCTTCAGGCTAAAAAGGAAACCTTAAGGTATGGCGATCTTGTGCATCGTATGTTTAATTTCATTCCTGATTTGATCTATATAACCGATAAAACCCAATTTACTGAGATGGTAAACAAGGTAAATAAATATGAAGAAATAATGGATCGCATTGAAATTGAGATTACAAGTTTTCTTGTCAAGGTTTCAAAAAATCAACTGAGTTCGGGTACCTCAGGGCAGGTGCGCCGGCTAAGGGTTATTTGCAGTGAGATAGAAAAAATTGGTGATGTGTGTTTTAAAATGTCGGTATTGCTTTCTAAAAAAAGAGAAGAAGAATCTTATTTCACACCGCCGCAAAGGGAAGACCTGAAAAAAATGTTTGCTCTTATCAATCAGGCATTTGATTTAATGCTTTCTAATCTTGAAAATGGCGAGACTTTTGCAAAAGAGAATCTTGATAAAGCGATGAATATTGAGAAACAGATCAATCAATTCAGAGACCACAGGAATGAAGAGGTGATAGACCATATTGAAAAAGGTGCTTTTCATGTGAAAGGGGGGTTTTATTTTAATAAACTCATCTCTTCATCAGAAAAAATAGGAGATTCCATCATCAATATCAATGAGATTTCAGCAGGCGTAAATGTTGAATAGAATGATTATTCGCTTTATAGGCAAGGTTGACCACTTTTTATGGTGTAAACTGATTTTTAACTGCTAACATTGCTTTCATGTAATTCTTTCTATGCTATTATGTTGTTATTATTGGGCGATAGAACGGGAAAAACTGACATTTCTTTAAAATTATCAATTCACTTCTTCTAAGTTTAGTTTTACAGCACTGTATTCTTTGCGTTTTTCTTTAATCAGATGACGAATAAGATGGTATTCCTGACAATATAATGCTCATGTTATTATAACTCGCAGTAATTATCTGTATTCGATAAGTTTTTGCAGGGGTATCTCCATGTCATGTTTTTTCCATCAATAAGTTCATCGGCTTTATCAGGTCCCCAGGTTCCGGCCGGATACCCATACAGAGGAGTTTTTTGTTCATTTTTCCATGAATCCAATATGGGTTGAAGGAATTTCCATGCCTCAATTACCTCTTCTGTTCTGGCAAACAGGGTGCCATCTCCTTTCAGGGAGTCGAAAAGCAGGCGTTCGTATGCAGACGGTATTCTTTGGTTCGATAGATGGGAGTATTTGAAATCCATGCTTACATTTTGTACTTCAAAACCTGCACCGGGTGTTTTCATTCCAAATTTTAATAAAATACCTTCATCGGGTTGAATTCGAATTACAAGTTGATTACATGACTTACAATCTCCATGATCTGAGAATAAAAAATGCGGAGTGGGTTTAAAATGGATAACCACTTCCATCACACGTGTTGGAAGTCTTTTTCCTGTTCTGAGATAAAAAGGTACACCACCCCAGCGCCAATTGTCTATGTAAAATTTCAGGGCAGCGTAGGTTTCAGTCATCGAAGAGGGATTTACACCTTCTTCGTTTCGATAGGCTTTTATGTTTTTACCACTGATGGTAGATTCGAGGTACTGCCCTCTTATGGTTTGCCTGGCAACATCTTTCTCTTTTATGGGACGAAGAGATTGAAATACTTTCAATATCTCATTTCTGATTGCATCGGGTTCCAGAGAGGAAGGTGGTTCCATGGCAGTGATGGCAGCAACTTGCAACAGATGATTCTGCACCATATCACGCAAAGCTCCAGAGCGATCGTAATATCCACCACGTTTTTCAACTCCAATTTTTTCTGAAGAGGTGATTTCAACATGATGAATATAGTTACCATTCCATAAAGGTTCGAAAATACCATTTGAAAACCTTGTAACCATTAGATTCTGCACAGTTTCTTTTCCCAGGTAGTGGTCTATTCTGTATATCTGATCCTCATGCCAGTTTCTGAGCAGAATATCTTTCAATTCTATAGCAGAGGAAAGATCGCTGCCAAAGGGTTTTTCTATGATTAGCCTTTTGTATCCGTCTGATTCTTTATTTAGTCCTGTTTCAGCAAGTTTTTGAGGAATTAAACCATAAAGAGATGGAGGCGTTGATAAATAAAAAATGGTATTACCCTCTATAGATTCCGTTTTTCTGATCTCATCCAGGTATATCTTTAATTCTTTGTAGGATTCTATTTTGTCAAAAGCAACAGATCTGTAGTGAAATTTATGGGTAAACTCATCAATTCGGCTCATGTCGTCCACTTCTCTGAATTGACTGATTGCATCTTTCATGTTGCTTCTGAATTGTTCGTTGGTGAAGAACGTTCGGGAGGCTCCCACAATAGCAAACTTTTCAGGTAACAGGTCTTGCACAAATAATGCATAAAGGGCAGGAATGAGTTTTCTTTTGGTTAAGTCTCCAGATGCTCCAAAAATCACATAGATCAGATTTTCTTTTATTCTCATATCATTTAGATTTTTAATACTTATAGCCTGTAATCTCTTTATCAGAAGGTTGTAAGTCCAAAGATAAAACGATCCGGTTCACGAAATTAAAATAGGAGACCACCAAAACTGCATCTAATATTGCCTGATCAGAAAATCCGTTTTCTTTAAGCTTTTGGGTAAAATCTTTTTTACTATGATCTCCCGGACTTTTTGTAAGGGTATAAGCAAAATGGCAAAGCGCTTCGTTTTTTGGATCATCCAACGGTTTTTCGGGGTAGTTTACAATACGATCTGTTATATCAGTATCTTTTATGTAATGCTTTAGGGGTTCCAGATGGTGCAATGTACAGTAAAGGCATTTGTTTGCATTCGATACCACCACTGCCATCATTTCTCTTTGCCACCTTTTCAGTGGCGAAGAAGTAAACATGATCTCCATATAAAGATCCATGTGCTTTTTTATACTTTCTGGTCGTAAGCTTTGTATGGTATGTATATTGGCCAGTTTGCCGCGTTTCTCAATGATCTCTTCGTAAATATCTCTGAGTCTTCCTTCGGCGTTTTCATAATCTTTTACAGATATTCGGGGCATGTTTTGTTTTTTTGAATGGTTTCAGGAATGATTGCTCTCGAGCATTATCTGAATTTTTTCTTTAAGTTCTTTTATTTCCAGATCATTCTTATTTTCGGGTTTATAACTGGCAATCCCTTTCTCTATAAAGCTACTCTGTTTTTCGTATATTCTGCAGGCATCACACATTGATTTGTGAATACTAAGCTGAATTTTTTCTCTTAAACTGAGTTTGAAATGCATCTTCTTTTCAATTAGTTCAGATGCTTTCAGGCATGACAAAAACAAAGTATTAAATATTTTTTGCATGATCACTTATTTTGGTCGTTCTGGTTCTTTTGATGTATTTCTGGTCAGGAATTTTAACCGGCAAACCATCTTTTCTCAAGGCATCCCCGTAATTGCAACTTCGCCCTGTGGATGATCTGCCAATAATTAGTCTGTGCGATATTTAATTCCTGACATATCTCTGTTCCGGATTTATTCATGATGTATTTTAGTTTAACACAAGCAAACCAGTTTTCCGGTAAATCTTCCATACATTTTTGAAGTACTTTTAAAAAATTACTGTCATCAAGCAGATTGGTTTTTTCTTCCTGCCAATCGTGTGGTGTATGCGATTGATTCCATGATCCGTTTTCATTAAATACGGTAGAAAATAGCTGATCTCCGGAAACGGTCGGTTGTTTGGCTTTTTTACGATAATGATCAATGATCTTATGGTTTAGTATAGCAAATAACCACGTTTTGGCTGTACTTTTCCCTTTAAAACTCTCAAATTTTTCAGATGCCGCTAAAAACGTATCCTGCACCAGATCACTGGCTATCTCAGAAGAAGATGTTTTTTGGTATGCCCATCGAAACATCTCAGTGGTATATTGATTGACCCATTCGGAAATTTGTAAATTCTTTTCCATTAGTTGGCTCTGGGTTGTTTTTTCGTTTACGCTGTTTCAGAAAACTGAGAATAAAATTAATTTTCTGTTTTCATGTAACTTAATTTTCTGTTTTTAACTGGTTTTGATTGTAATTTTCTGAAGAAAAACTTTTTTTCATCCTGAATGGCAATAACTTGCTGACAATGGCTCAGATAATCAAGAGAAAAGTCTTTATGGATCTTAAAATCCTGTTTTCCTTCTAATTCAAATTCAGATTGACATTCTGTCATCCCATCAACGGCATATCGGGTTATATGAAATAACCTGCTATTGATTTTTTCAAAATGAAACCACGAACCTGCTCCTTCGCCGGCAATCCATGCAGATTTGTCTGGTATGGAAGGATGCCTGGTTGGGGCGATCAGGGTAGAAGAACGTTCTTTGATAGTTAGCCTTTTTTTAGGATGAAAGTGTTCCCATGGTTGTAATAGCGTGACGGATTTCTGATGCCCCAGTGCTTTTACATTACTCATGGGACTGGGTGTGAAAGGCATGAGGTATTTTAATTTCCAGAGATTTTGAATAGGTGGTTTTCCTGCAAGGATTACCGAATAAGTGAATCTTGAACAGTTTGTACCTCCTTTTACAAAAGGTCCATAAATGATAGGGCTGTTCTTTTGCATATCTCTTGCCTTAGCGAATGCTGCTTCAAAATCTATTTCAGCATATGATGCATAAAGGGTTCCATTGCCATGGCAGGAAATATTTTTTTGCAGGAAATGAAGAATTTTTTCATAGTTATCGATCTCCTTTCCGTTCCCGGATAGATTGGCACAGAAGGGAATGGTAAGGTCGTGATCGGTTAAAGCACTTCTTACTCTGCCATAATTGAAGGGTGCATGATATCTTCCGAAATCAAAATAATAGCATTTTCCTGTTTCCTTTTTTATAAGAACAAGGGCAGAATGACCTGCCCTGTAAAAATGGTTTTTGTTAATTCCCGTGATGTAAAGAATTTTATCGTACCATGAATTGGCCTGCCTGCACCAGGTTTGTGGCCAGGCAAGAGCAATTACAATTCCTGTTTTATTTGTTGTATTATGCTTCATCCTTTTCCATACATTCATCAATGCAAATTTTTGCACTATGTAAATAATGATTAAAAAACTGATCAATATCTTTCTTTTCGAGATCGCCATTGGAGGCAACAAAACGGATGGTCATCTGATCATTCACATAACCATAGTTGACCATGGATTTACCGTCTCGTCTCATCTTTTCTCTTACCATGAAATTAAATTCATCGGGATTGGTTTCAAAAGGCGGACGGTAACGGAAACATACAGAGAAAGATTGCCTTGGAGATACCATTTCAAGGTCGGGATGATTCTTTACAATTTCTTCGGCATATCGGGCAATGTTGATCATATTTGAGATTCGTTTGTCATATCCATCTTTACCATAATATTTCCAGGCAAACCAAAGTTTTACAGCATCTACATGTCTTCCGCATTGTATGGATTTCTCGCCCAGGTCGGTCATTTCTTCATTGTTATGGTAGATGTAATCTGTATTGATATCGGTGAGATTGTTTTCCAGCACACCTTTTTCTCTTGTAAGTATAACGCTGCAGATCAAGGGTATATTCATCAGTTTGTGTGGGTCCCAGGCAAAAGAATCCGTTCTATGGATACCATTCATCATATGATTGTGCTCATCGCTCAATATGATAGAGCCTCCAAAAGCACCATCGGCATGAAACCAGACTCCGTATTTGTTAGCAATATCTGCTATAGCATTAAGTGGGTCGTAAGCTCCCTGCATGGTGGTTGAGCAGGTTGCACCTATAAAAAAGGGTTTTTTTCCTTCTTCAATGGTTGCCAGAATAGATCTTTCCAACTCCGCAGGTATGATAGAACCGGCAACATCGGTTTTTACTTTAATCAGATTGTTGGAACCAATTCCCAAAAGATTGGCTGCCGTATCAAAAGAATAGTGAGAGTGTTCATTGACGAATGCTACCAGTTTTTCGTTTTTATCATACCCTTCAAATCTACTATGTGGGGAAACCTTGTTGCGCGCTGAAAACATAGCAACCAGGTTTGCATTACTACCACCGCTTAAAAAGATACCGTCTCCCTGGTGATATCCTATGTATGAATTCATCAGTTTGATCATTTCCTTTTCTACCAATGACGCCACAGGCGCCACTTCATAAGTATACATTGATGTATTGGTAAGCGATGTAAGCACATCGCCAATGAAGGAGGGGAGATTGAATCCGCCATAAAGCTGATTGAGAAATTGTTTGTTTCCTGTTTTTACAGAATAATGCAGGTAGTCGTCTATAAGTTTTATAAACTCTTGCTCTGTAACAGGATGATCATCAACTGATAGATCAATTTTCTCGCTTAATTGCTCCGGGTCTTGATAATCAACAACATCTGTACTGTCTATCTGGTTTATATATTCTTTAATTCTGGCAAAAGTTGCTTCTAATAATTTACTTTGGGTCATTCCGGGGATATTTAATAATTCTCTAATACTTTTAATTAATTTGATGAATGTGGTTGATAAAACTAACTATTTGTAATGGGTTTAGTGTTGTTGTAGGCTTTTTTTACGGCATCTGCTACCTGCATAGCAATGTCTTTATCCAGAGAGGATGTAATGATATGATTGAAGTCCGGATTTTTGAGTGTGCCTGCCAGGGCATAGGCTGCGGCAATTTTCATAGATGGAGTTATCCTTTCAGCTCGTACATCAAGAGCCGCTCTGAAAATTCCTGGAAATGCCAATACATTGTTTACCTGATTGGGAAAGTCACTTCTGCCAGTAGCCACAATTGCAGCCCCTGCTTCGAGCGCTACCTCCGGAAATATCTCTGGTGTTGGATTGGCAAGTGCAAATATTACCGGGTTTTTTGCCATGCTTCTGATATGATCTTGCGAAAGAATATTCCCTTTACTTACGCCTATAAAAACATCTGCATTTTCAAGGGCATCTTCCAGTTTACCTGATACGTTTCTTAAATTGGTATACTGAAGCAATTCTTTTTTTTCTGTGGTAAGATCTTTCCTTTCCTTACTTATAATACCCTTGCTGTCGCAAACAAGTATTTGTTTTACAGAGACACATTCGCTGCTTTCCAAATCGATGCACCTGAGAAGTTTGGTGATGGCAACCCCGGCAGCGCCTGCCCCGTTAATCACTACTTTCATGTCGGCAATATCCTTATTCAACAGTTTTGATGCATTGATCAAACCAGCCAAAACCACGATGGCCGTGCCATGTTGGTCGTCATGGAATACCGGAATACCTATATCCTGCAGTTGTTTTTCAATGTAAAAGCAGCGAGGTGCAGCAATGTCTTCCAGGTTTATACCACCAAAAACCGGGGCAATATTTTTGATGGTTCTTACAATCTCATCGCTATCTTGTGTGTTCAGGCAAATCGGAAAGGCATTGATGCCGGCAAATCTTTTAAAGAGCATGCATTTTCCTTCCATTACAGGTATGGAGGCGTGTGCTCCAATATTTCCCAATCCCAAAACAGCAGAACCATCACTCACTACAGCAACAGTATTTCCTTTTATGGTTAGATCATAAACAGTTTCAGGATACCTTTCTATCTCAAGGCAGGGTTCGGCAACGCCGGGTGAATAAACCTTAGACAGATCATTGGTGCTTAGCACTTTCGTTTTATTTACAATTTCAATTTTTCCTGATAATTGTCGGTGTAATTCCAATGATTCTTTGTTATAGTCCGGCATTTGTTGTGTTCTTATATAGATTTTTTCTTTTTACGCTTGCAAAGTTAATGTGTTTTGTTTAAATCCCAATTTATCAGCAGCCTGATGGTAAATCAGGAATTTGATTTTTAAATACCTGTGCTTCAATTTTTTTGTTATAAATCCGGTAAATAAAATTGAGAAAGTAATTTTTTTCTATCAATGATATTTTATCAATTATCATCATTTGAAAAGGTACTATCAATTTTTTTTCTAATTGTGGTTATCTGACGTTTGAGGTTCTGGTACATGACAGTTTAAATGAATATTTTTGTTTTTTTAATGAGAATATTTTCCACAGTGTCCATTTTTATTAAAGCATTTTGTCAAAAGTTGTTCATTTGTAAATTTATAAAATGATCGAGTGAATGCACAAAACTTCCTGTGATGCAATGTATATGATGAGGCATCTCAAGATTAAAAAAAATGAAACAAAAATGATCAGGGTCTGTTAGTTAGTCTCAGCAAGAAAACTCATTATTTTTTCATGTGCTTGATAAGAAAGCGACAAGTGCAAGGCTTGCGATGACTGAAAAACAGGAGTTTACTTTTCGTAAATGACTGTTTTGAAGGTGAGCATAACACAGCAATTGGCGTTTTCTTGCAAGCACTAGTTAAAGTTGTATGATTTTTTGCATAATCAAACATGGGTCATCAAAAAAACGCATTTATCTACTCATTATGCGAATTCGGCAATCTTCATTTTTTATTTGTTGCGGTCTCTTGTAATTTTGTAATAGTGTTTATGAAAGATACGATGTTTTTAATATGTGATTAATGAGAATGTGATAAGTGCTACACCTGTGAAAGAGGAAAAGATGGTTTTATCTTTTGTAGTTGTATTATGATGAATTTACTGAAACAACTGGTTTCAAGTAAATCATAATACATTAAATGGCGTTCTTCAGTTCCGTATTATTTGCATTCATGTTTTAAATTATTTAGATCATTTTATGCTCAGTTTAAACTGATAAACATTATTTCCACCAAAGCGATTGATTGCCTGACGATCAACAAACAACAAAAATGAGAATGAAGGAATTTGCCACTACACCCCTTGGGGTTTTCTGTATTGCGATCATTTTATTTCCATTTCGGGTTTATCCCATTGAAAGTGTTACGCAAACCATCCGTGGACGGGTAATTGATAGTCAAACGTTTCAACCCTTGCCTGGTGCTAATGTTATATTGCCTCAGAGTGATCCCTTTCAGGGAACTGCTACCAACGAAAGCGGTTATTTTGTAATCAGGGAAGTTGAAATTGGGCGGATAGACGTCAAAATGTCTTATATGGGATATAAAGATGTGATTTTGTCTGATGTGAATCATATCTCGGGCAGGGAAACCATATTGAATATTGAAATGGATGAGGTAATATTGAAGGGTAAAGAGGTGGTTATAAGTGCATCAAGAGACAAGTCAGAATCTGTAAATCCACTTATCAGTATAAGTTCGAGAGGTTTTACAGTGGAAGAAACGGAACGTTTTGCTGGTTCACGCAACGATGTAGCACGTATGGCTTCAAATTATGCAGGTGTTGTGGGATTGAATGACTCCAGAAATGATATTGTGGTGAGAGGAAACAGCCCAGGTGGGTTGTCATGGCGTTTGGAAGGCATAGATATTCCAAGTCCGAATCATTGGGCTGCTTTTGGGTCTAGTGGGGGTCCTGTAAACATGCTTAATAACAATCTTTTATCCAATTCAGATTTTCTTACCGGAGCATTTCCTGCCGAATATGGCAATGCCTTTGCCAGTGTTTTTGATCTGAGAATGCGCAATGGAAACGACCAAAAGTATGAATTTTTGGGGCAGGTAGGGTTCAATGGATTTGAATTGGGCGCCGAAGGACCCCTAATGACAGGTGAAAGGTCTTCATACCTTGTAAACGCAAGGTATAGCACCATGGAGGTTTTTGATATGCTGGGAGTTGATTTTGGTACTTCGGGTGTACCCAAATACAGTGATATGTCATACAAACTACATTTTCCTGAAACCCGGGCAGGTAGTTTTTCTTTCTTTGGATTGGGAGGGAGATCCAGGATTTCGATGCTTTACAGCAATCGTGATAAAGATTCTGAAACGCCAAACTATTATGCCGGGGAAGGCACAGACCTGGTTAATGGTGCCGACATGGTTGTAGCAGGAATGAATTATCTGCTGAGGTTGAATAATAATATGTATATAAGATCAACGCTTGCTTATAGTTACCGGAATACTTTTACACGTATCGATAGTTTGATACTGCCAGACCTGACACCTTTTAATATTTACGGGAATGATTTTGGAGAAAACCGGTTTTCGGGTGCTTTCGCATTGAATGCGCGACTCGATAGCCGTAATTTTCTTAAAACAGGGATGCAGATATCAAACCGGATCCTCAATCTGGCAGACAGTACATATTCCCGTAAATTTAATCAAATGATCATCATAAGAGATATGGAAGGCAGTGGAATTATCATGCAACCATATGCTCATTGGCAGCATAAGTTTAACGAAAAATTGGTGTTGAATGCCGGTATTCATTCCATCATTTCATGATGAATCATACAAACTCTCTTGAACCTCGTGCAGGGATCAGGTATACATTTCTGCCGGATCATACCCTCAGTTTTGGTTTTGGCAGACACAGTCAGATACTGCCTGTAAATATTTACCATATCGAATCATTTGATGGAAACCAGTATATAAAACCCAATGAAGATGCAGAAATGCTGAAAAGTGATCATTACGTGCTGGGATATGATTTGAATATCAATGATTTTACTAGAATAAAGATCGAGTCGTACTATCAGAGACTTTTTGATGTGCCCGTGAATGGTAGGTTTTCCGACAGTTATTCAATGCTCAACGAAGGTGCGAATTTTGCCGTATTCAGCCCCGATACGCTTCTGAATGAAGGAGCAGGTCAGAATATTGGTGTCGAGATTACTCTGGAAAGATTTTTTCATGATGGGTTTTATTACCTGATTACTGGTTCTGTTTTTGATTCAAGATATCGTGCCTCTGATGGCAGATGGAGAAGTACTGCTTTCAATAATAACTATGTGGGAAATGCTTTAGCTGGTTATGAATTTAAAGTAGGTTCATCTGAATACAAAAGAAATGTAATCGATTTTAATATAAAGGCTACCTATGCGGGCGGGCAGCGTTATGTACCCTTTGATGTGTTTTTTGATGAGCAAAACCAGTTGTATGGCAGATCCTACAGATATGATGACGCTTTCTCAGTGCAGCACAAAGATTATTTTCGTACCGACCTGAGCATTGGATTTAAAATGAGCACTGGCACCGTTACCCAGGAATGGATGCTTGAGATTACCAATGTTTTTAATAATCAAAATATTTTCAACATAGGTTTTAATCAACAAACTGGTGAAGAGTTTTTTAATTACCAGCTCGGCATGATGGTAATACCTCAGTGGCGAATCAGGTTTTGATCGGTTTCATACCAGGTGGTTTAACACAGCATAAATGGAGTGCCTACTTCTTTAAGGTCAAGCACACGAAGATTATGCTCGTTTTATATTTGAAGCGTAGGAAAATTAGTTTTATAAATAAATTTTTGATTTTAAGAGCAGTGTTAAGTAATTTGAAAAGTTTTACTACGAAAAATAAAGGAACTTCTGCAAGCAAAGAAGAAAAAAGACCTGCAAGAATACTTCAGGATAAATATGTTTTGTTGCTTGGCATTCCTGTCGTGTCTTTGGTAATGTATCTTTTGTTTGGGAAATTTATAGGTGTATTTTTCTCTTCAAGTGTTTTCAGGATGCTATTGCATAATGTATTGATGACATTTTTAATTTGGATGGGGGTAAGACAGATTGTTATTGTGCTCTGGAAAAAATTTCCATGGGAAAAACATCCCTTTAAGCATTTGTTTTGGGAAATCGGATTGGTGGCTTTTTATGTGATGTTGATCAGTTCTTTGAGTTATTGGTTTCTGATCATCGCACAACCTGTTGATCAGGGATTTGAAGTGTCTGCTACTGTTTCTTTAGGCATAACACTCATTGTTACCTATCTCATTACTTCTGTTCACGAAGCGTGGTTTTTTTACACACAATGGAATATCTCACTTTATAAAGCCAAAAACCTTGAAAAAGAGAATCTACAGTCGCAGTATGAAACACTGAAAAGTCAAATAAATCCTCATTTCCTTTTCAATACTCTTAACACAATTACCAATTTAATTGAGGAAGAACCGGAAGTGGCTGTTCGGTATGTGAGTAAAACAGCAGATTTTTTGCGAACCATTTTAAGCCTGAAAGATAAGGAGGTGATCAGGGTTGAGGAAGAAATACATCTGATAAAAGATTTCTATGATTTACAGATGCAAAGATTTGGCGATAACCTGAAATTACTGATCGATGTTAAAAAGGAAAACCTGTCGAAAAAAATACCGCCCCTTGCTCTGCAGATGTTGTTTGAAAATGCCATAAAGCACAATATTATATCAATTGAAAAACCACTTATTATAACTATCAAAGATCATGGACTGGATTATCTGGAAATCCGTAATAATCTTCAGAAAAAAACAGTATTTGCACAATCAAATGGTATCGGATTAAATAACATTGAGAACCGGTACGGTTTTTTGAGTGATAAAAGGATTGAGATCATACAGAATGAAGCATTTTTCTCTGTTCGGTTGCCTTTGCTTGAAGTTATGTAGTTTGCTATTCAGCCTCTGTTTGTGATTTCAGGGCTTTGCATTATACTTGTTTTGATTTTTTTTTATTTGGCAGGGGACTGATTAAAAAACGAGATTAATCCAGTATTTGGCATTTTCCTGCACAAACTAATGATCGTTGTTTTTTTTTCTTCCTAAATTAGCATGTAAATAATACTAATTTAATTCGTTACTAAATTTTAAATTCTTTATGTGATGCGAACATTGATTATTGAAGATGAGGCTCCTGCAGCAAAGAGATTGGCAAAACTTATAAAAGAGATTGAACCCGAATCTATGATTGAAAGCACACTCGATTCTGTTTCGGCTGCCATAAAGTGGTTTGATCAAAATACATTACCAGATTTACTTTTCCTGGATATCAATCTGGGCGATGGACTTAGTTTTGAGATTTTTGAAAAAACTGAGATCGACTGTCCGGTAATCTTTATAACGGCTTATGACGAATATGCCATCAAGGCTTTTAAAGTAAACAGTATCGATTATCTATTAAAACCTTTAAAAAAAGAGGAACTTAAAAGAAGCATAGAAAAATATAAACGATTTCGACCTGATCGGCAAATGCAATCCGGAAACCTGAGAGGACTTTTGGAGCAGATGAAAAAACCGGAAAAAGATTGGAAACAAAGATTTGTGGTTCATTTTGGTGACAAACTAAAATCTGTGGAAACTTCCGCTATCGCTTACTTTATGATCATAGAAAAAAATACCTTTCTTGTAACACATCAGAATGAATCATTCGGTATTAATTACTCATTAGATCAAATCATTGAATTCATTAATCCATCACGATTTTTCAGGGTAAACAGAAAATATATTGTTTCATTCGATTCCATAAAAAACATGTGGAGCTATTCTCGCTCGCGGGTGAAACTGCTGCTCAATCCACCTGCCAGTGAAGATGTAATTGTTAGTACCGACAGAAGTTCTGCCTTTAAAGATTGGTTGGATCAATAAAAAAAAGGTTTGGATCAATTGACCAAACCTTTTTAAAAATGAGATTGAAACGACGATCTTCCCGGAGATCCGGAGGGTCATGTTTAGTTGTTCTTGACAAATTTCAGTTTAAACACTTTCTCGTCATCATTTTTCATGACTTTTGCCAATTGTGGTTCCAACTTTTTCAATTGTTGTTCCACTTCTTTTTTTAGTAAGTCACTTGAAGCATAAACCTTCGTGTATTCCATCTGTTCTTTTCCGTTGCTTTTCAACACAAAATAAACCGACCCCGAAATGTCGAGCTCTTTCGCTACCACGGGGTATTTGATCTCTTTTTTCAGGAGTTCACCTGCAGGAGATGGGGTGTTAGCAATGTTACTTTTGTTGTCTCTGGCTGTGGTTGTTGCTACAAATAAAATTACCATACCGATAATCGAAAAAAATCTTGTTTTCATGATTGCAATATTTTTAATGAATAATAAATTATTGGGTTGCGTTATTCTTACTGCAATCGATGTGCCGTTTAATTTAAGTATTTGATATGTAGCGTTATAATCTAGGGGTGGCGCTTCAGATGAGATGGCGGTGTTCAATTGCGAACGTAATTTGCTCGCTTTTGAACACGAAAAACTTATTAAACTTTAAAAGTTTTGATTTTTGATCCAACATTCGTTGAGACCACTCCTAAAAGTTAATTATCCACAGATTACACAGATTTACACAGATGCTAAATTCTGGTAATCAGTGGTTTCAAAAACAGAAAATGACCACAGATTTGCCGAAAACAAGTTTTCGGAGTGGACCCATAGTTATCGGTATAAAACTTTTGGCTTTTATAGGTGCCTGGAAAAAATCAGGTGTAAGTGGGTAATGGTTAAAAAAAGGAGTTTGTTTTTCACAAATGAGGGTTTTGAAGACCACCCTAAACCGGAAATCGGACATTACTGACAGACCCTGAATAGTTCTTTTGTAAAGTGAGTCGGCAAATGATGTTCTATTGCCGGTTGCAGGTAATCCGGAAATCACAAAGTCTGCAGTTTTCGGTGTCAGGCGTTTTCGTGAAGGGTGTTTCTGCGTCAAAAATCTCACTGATGAGTGTTTTTAATTCTGCTTCAAATTTCTCAAGGGTATCCTCATCAATATCATTTTTTTGCTTATCGATAATTATTGAAGGAGATAATAATCCTTTTCCAATACTTCTCAAGGAAAAAATACCGGGCAAAACAGGGTTTGTGCTTTGAGTTGTTTTTTTGTAAAGATATGCATACATGAGCAGTTGGAAAGTTTTCCCCAATTTCATCTCATTAGTAAGTTTCCCCCAATCGGTAAGTTTTAATTCGGAAGCCGGATCTACCTTTCCTGTTTTATAATCAATGATTCTTGTGTTTGGTCCCAGCTGATCAATTCTATCGGCAATGCCTCTGATCTTTATTTTTTTACCTTTTTCGCCCAAAGGGATGTTGATGTAAGCTGTAAGTTCTTCTTCTGCACTGAGGTAGGTTATCAGATTGTTCTTTTTTTGCTCTTGTTCAACAAATTTTTTCTCAAATTTCAGGAAGTTTTCCACATATCTTAGAGCCACTTTGTACATCAACAGGTTTTTCCCTGTTGTAATATCTCCGCCGGGGTATAGTTTCTCAAATTTGCCCTGGGTGATTTCTGGCAGTTTTTTCCTCATCTGATCGAGTTTGTCGGTATCCAATATCTTTTCTCCACCAAAATATTCTTCGTATAAATCTTGCAATACCTCATGCACAATACTTCCCAAAGTGTTGGCTTCAATGGTTTCTTCTAATGTGTCAACTTCTGATATACCTGCTATATGCCGGAAATAGAAAAACAATGAACACTTAATGTAATGGTTCAGGGTAGAGGGGGAGAATCCTTTTTCATTGACATGTTCAAGGATCTGCAAAATTTCTGGTGTTTTCTCAATGCTTATATCGCTTTTGGTCTGGTTGGTTGCCGAAGGAAGAGAAATGATCTGACTGTCAATTTTAATAGTTGGATTGTAAGCGGGCAATTCCATCTGTAATTGTGTAATGAATCTGCTTTTTTCACTGCTACCCATGTCCTGGGTTTGGGTGTTATAGATAATATGAATGTTTTTGGCTCTTTGCAACAATCTGTAGAAATGATAGGCATATACCGCATCTTTCTCTTTTGTAACAGGTATGTTGTAGTTAGTTTTTACATCAAAAGGAATAAATGAGTTACCTGGTTTGGATGCAGGTAATATATCTTCGTTTGCCGAAAGAACAATCACATTCTCGAAATCCAGGTTCCGGGTTTCCAGCATACCCATTATCTGAAGACCTTGCAATGGTTGGCCAAGCATAGAAATGCGCGATTCACGGCTCATGGATTGAAAAAACATAAAGAAATTTCGCAATTCCCATCCTAATTGATTTTCCTGAAAATATTTTTTGAGTTTCCTGATCATGATCTTTAAATCATAAATTGATTCAAAATCTGTAAACCACGGCGATTTTTCTATGGAGATGCCTGTTTGGGAAGAATGGTCTTTGAAGGAATGATGTAACAACAAAGTAAGCTGTCCTATAGCATCAAGTATACCGGCAGGGTGAGTGGCAAAATTCCGGAAAAGAAATCCATACAGGTTCGAAATGCCATTGTTATGATTATGTTGTTGTTCCTCTTCACGAAATACACGCAAAAAGGGGTTTTTAGACTTGTTGATGGTTTCTATCCAGTTATTGTATTGTAAAGTGTTATATCCTTTTGATTTCCAGATCAGGTGTATGGCAGGATGTCCAAAAAAACGCAGCAGATCTTTGTAGTAAAAGGCTGGTTCTGATCCTGGTTTTGCCGTTCCCATTCTTTGGGTAGTGATGTGCATCTGAAAAACCGTAACAATCAAACCATAAAGTGAGGTCTTGCGCAAAGGATACCCCATAGTTATGTTCACTTTTTCAATTTCTTTGGGCAAAGAATTGATCATGGGCATCAAAAGGTTTTCGTTTGCCAGCACAATAGCTGTTTTAGGGTTGTTGGTCTGCCCGGCGGACAGACCCTTTAAGATATTAGCGCATAGTTTAACCTGGTTCACACTTTTGGCAACCCCGTAGATACTGATGTTTTTGGGTTGAATGCTGAAGTTGTTTTCCAGAAAAAGGATGTTGTTATTTTTTTGTTTTTTCAGATGTTTCCGTAAAGAAAGTCCTGCCTCATGATTCTGATTTTTGGGGTTGTTGATGTAATAAATATCTGCATCCCACAACTGTTCTGCTATCCCTCTTTTTTTTAAGCTGCTTATAAGTTTTTCTTCTGAATCAGACAAAGCGTTGAAACCTGCGAAAATTACTTTTTTCCACGGAATAGCAACTGTTTGGGCATCCTGGGCGGCAATTCGATAAGCCAATCCATGGTAGGCAAGTTTTTGTTCCAGCAGGTTTTCCCTGAACTTTTGGTGATAGATGTTTAGTTTTTTAAAAAATTGAAGGTATTTGAGTTGAAATTCCGTAGGTTCTTTATGTTCCGGGTTCCAGGTTTCTATACGTTTGATATCTAAGATATTGTTGAACAATTTCTCTGCATTTTCCACATGGCCATCAATATCATTAAAATCTTTGAGAACAACCGGTGCCCATTTAAGAAATTCCTCCAATTCATCAGCTTTCTCCTTTTCAATTGCTTTATAGGTTTGATAAAACTCAAGCAATAAAGAAGTTGATTCAGGTATCTTTAATTTGTTTACCTGAGCAATAAATTCATCCATGCTCATAATGTCCGGTGCCCAGGATGCGTTCTGGATGGTTTTAGCCAAGTGTTTTTTCAGAAACAAACCTGCTCTTTGATTGGGGGTGATGATGCATATCTCATGCAGTTTTTTATTGTCTTTTTTGCCAACATAAGCAGCAACCTGTTCTAAAAAGGTGAGCATAAAAAAGTTGTTATTGAGAATTGTTATGGTTTTTTCTGAAGAATTTTTTCGGCCTGAGCAATTTTTTCGGTCGTGCCCAGATCTGCCCAATAGTTGGCATTGTGCTCGTAAGCCATGATCTTATGTTGAAATGCCAGGCGCAGGTAAACCTGATTGATGGAAAATTTTCCGGTTTCGGTTATTTCCGGGAAAATGGATGGACTGATAATATGTACGCCGCTAAAAGCCAGTACTTTTGGAGGGGTGGGGGTAGAGTAACATTTTATTTCGGTACCTGTTTGAATGTTTTGCCATCCGCATAAGCGGTTTTCAACCCATAAAAATCCTCTGGTTGAATTTCTGTGGCTTACCGCCAATGTTGCAAGTGCCTGCTCGTCAAGGTGTTTTTGGTACATGTCTTTTAAGTTAATGTCGGAGATGATGTCTACATTATGTACAAAAAAAGGTTCTGTACCATTCAAAAAATCAGATGCTTTCAGCAATCCTCCTCCGGTGTCAAGCAACATATCACTCTCATCGGAAATATAAAACTTCACACCTGTATAATTGTAATCGTGAATAGTTCTTTTTATCAGGTCAGCAAAATGATGAACATTGATCACTATTTCCTCAACATCAGCATTTAAAAGCGTTTCTATGGTTCTTTGCAGCATGGTTTTTCCGCCAACTTCCACCAGCGCTTTGGGTTTGTCATCTGTTAAGGGTGCAAGACGTGTACCTAATCCCGCTGCAAAAATCATTGCTTTTTTACCCATTTTTTATTCTTTTTTATTGCTCATTTATCTTAGCAAATCACTAAAATTGATATTTATTATTTGATTTTTTTTGCTTTGCACAAATTTTTCTTTTTTGCCGCCCTCAAACCGCACTTTCTGCATTCATGCTTCTCAGGTGAAGGTTTCAGTTTACCGCTTCTTTTGCACATTTTATCTGCCATTGTATTGATTGTTTTAAGTTGAATCGAAAATGCTGGTTAACCAGAGGCATAAGCTTTAAAAAAGTAATTCCGGGCTTTTCTTTTCGAAAAAGTGGCACAGACATCCAAAATCATTGGATAAAGTTTGTGGATCAATGAAGTATTTCATTCCATTTCTGATTGCAGAATATTTTTTTAAATTGTATTCATGGGCCAAAATTGTTCTTCTTTGTGCTGCAGATCGATGGTTACATCGTATTTAGATTCGAGATGGTGCGCCAGTTTTTCTGCACTAAAAACAGAGCGATGCTGACCACCTGTGCAACCATAGGAGACCATCAAATGGGTAAATCCTCTTCTTAAATAGGCTTCCACTGATTTTTCAACCAGTTTAGATGTATCTTCTATAAATTCTTTTACCGCCTGCTCTTTTTCAAGGTAGTCTATCACCTCCTTGTCTTTTCCGGTCATGGGTTTATATTTTTCCTCTCTCCCCGGATTGGGAAGGCTGCGGCAATCAAAAACAAAACCACCTCCATTACCAGATTCATCAACCGGAAAACCTTTTTTGAAAGAAAAACTTCTGATGCTTACCTTCAGAATATTGGACGGTTTGTCAAATTTTTTCAAATTTGGCGATTGGATCATCTTCTCTGCTATCTCTCTCAGATAAGGAGTTTCAGCAGGTATTTTGTCATTGCTGAGCAGCCAATGAAGGTTTCTTTTGGCGTAGGGTATACTTTGTAAAAAAAGAGATTTTTTTTCATAAAATCCCCTGAATCCATATGCACCCATTGCCTGCATGATGCGAATCAGGACAAAACCATAGAAATGTTTTCTGAATTTGTTTTCATCAAATTGGTGTTGTTTTTTTAGAGATTCTATGTAATAAGTCAGCAATTCCTCTCTTTGATCAGGATGAATATTTGCTTTGGCATCATAAAGCAATGAAGCAATATCATATTGCAATGCTCCTTTTCTTCCGCCTTGATAGTCAATAAAGTATGGGTTTCCTTCCCTGATCATGATGTTGCGTGATTGAAAATCGCGGTAAAGGAAAAATTTTTGTTCAGCTTCAAGCAGATAGTTGCAGAATGAATGAAAATCATCTTCTAGTTTCTGTTCATCGTAAAAGATACCTGCTAGTTTCAGAAAATAATATTTAAAATAGTTCAGGTCCCACATCATTGAGTTTCGGTCGAAAGCATGCCGGGGAAAACATACAGAAAAATCAAGCTCTTTGGCCGCTTTAATTTGGAAAGAGGGTAACTGATCGAGTATCTTTCTGTAAAGTCCCATGATATGATCATCAAAAAGTACTTGTTCCTGATGATGGGGAAGAAGCGAATAGAGAGTAGTATCTCCCAAATCTTCCAACAGATAGGAGAAGTTTTGTGTATTCTGTGCTTTGATTTCAGGTACTGGCAGACCGAGTTTTCTGAAATGGTTGGTAAAACTCAAAAAAGCGCTGTTCTCTTCTTCGATCGGGTTGTAAACACCTATGGTTGTTCCTTGCCGATGATAGATTCTGAAATATTTTCTGTCAGATCCACCAGGAGGAAGTGGCTGAATGTCGGTCGGAGATTCTCCGCTATAATCTATAAATAGTTTTATAATGATTTTTTGTTGTTCTGCGTGGTTATGCATAGGTTGATTTTATGATTTCAATCTTTTAGATCAAAGTTAGTGAATTATGAATTTTTTCAGCAGAACTCTTATTTTTTCGTGCAATTCTTCTAATGTGCCATTGTTGATAAGGGTGTAATCTGCCTGTTTGATGCATTCCGAAAGATTTTGCTTGTTGAAATCATCTGAGTGCATTTCTCTTTGTTCGTTTCTTACGAACGTTTTAAAATCTATTTTATCTGTTGCTGATTGTCTTTGCTGAATTCTTTTATACCGGAGCTCTATATCTGCATCAACGGCGAGCAACAGGAAGCCTTGTTTACTTCTTAATAATTCGATCTCGCCAGGGGTTCTTATGCTTTCAATAATGGCATTTTTGCCCGATCGCATTGCTTGTTGCATGAGTTGCTCAATAATGTATGCAGGGTGGTTTTTTCTTCTTATCTCATTGGCGGTTTCGGTAAGTGAATCGCGGTTTACGGTTCCACCTTCTGATTCAATTATCTTTGCAATATAATCCCTGACAGAAAAGTGCAGAAATCCATGATGTTGGCAAAGATAGTCTACTACAGCACCTTTACCTGCTCCTAATGTTCCTGTAATTCCAATTATTTTCATTGTTT
>CAZPVB010000018.1:0-35752 GCA_964589855.1 uncultured Bacteroidales bacterium | reverse complement strand
TGTGTGTCAAAAACTTTGTCATGGCTCGGTTCATCTGTTTATAATTTATAACATATTGTCTATATACTAATTACGACTTTAATGATACCCCGATAATGTCAGCGCTACGCGCCTTTGGCTTCGCTGGTAGCATTAGATTTCTACCATAATTTCAGCGCTACGCGCTTTGCCATTACCCCAATAATCATCCGCGTGTTTGCCAATAATATTGTCATGGCTCGGTTCATCGGGGTTAATCATCCGGAAATTCAACATAGGTCTGTTGAATAATCAGAACGTTTTATCAAAAATGGTTTTTTATCTTTGCTAAAAAAATAATGACTGACAATCAACAGAAAATTTATTTTGTTTCCGATGTTCATCTGGGCATACCCGATGCAGAAAAAAGTTTGATTCGGGAACGGAAGCTTGTGCAATGGCTGGAACATGTGCGTAAGGATGCTTCAGAAATATATCTTTTGGGCGATATTTTTGATTTCTGGTTTGAATACAAAACCGTAATTCCCAAAGGATACGCTCGTCTCCTGGGCAAAATTGCTGAAATAACCGATAGTGGCATACCTGTTCATTTTTTTACCGGAAATCATGATCTATGGGTGTTCTCTTATTTTGAAAAAGAACTGGGTGTAATCATGCATACAAAACCAGAAGAAAGGATTATAAACGGAAAGCTTTTTTTTATTGCACACGGCGACGGGTTGGGGCCCAAAGATACCGGGTACAAAATATTGAAGAAAGTTTTAATAAACCCTTTAAGCATAAGACTTTTCTCTTTTTTGCATCCGGGGTTTGGCACGGGTTTGGCTTTGTTTTTTTCGAGGAAAAGCAGAATGGCAAATGAGAGGAAAGACGAAGTTTTTTTGGGTGAACAAAAAGAGTGGCATATTTTATTTTGCAAGCAGAAGATCAGGGAAAAGGATTATGACTATTTCATAATGGGACACAGGCACTTGCCCATGGAATACCCAATAGGAGGGAAAGCAAAGTATATCAATACCGGCGACTGGGTTTATAATTTTTCATACGTTGTAGCTGAGGGAAAAGCAGTGTCTCTGAAAAAGTGGGAAAGTTGATTTGTCTAATTACATTTTAAATATGTTGTATTTTTCTTGTTTTTTGTAGAAGCAATATGTACTTTTGCATTAATTAATTATAAGGAGGTATTGTTTTCTTTCCATTTCCTTGTTCTCAGAAAACCGGAAAGATGAAGAACCAACAATGCATTGTCTTCTTCATATTTAGTTTGTTAATTGCCCTTAATCCTGAAAAATGCAAAAACGTTGTCCATATTTATCAAAATGCCGGTTGTTTTCTGATCAACTGGATATTTCAGAAGATCTTCGTTTGGTCTATAAATGCCATTATTGTTTAAATACCCAGGAAAAGTGGTCTTTATGCAAACGTTTTGAATATCAGAAAATGAAAGGATTATGTCCTGATTTTGTGATGCCTAATTCTCTGCTCACCCCCACACAGGTTCAGAAAAAACTTACCTGCAGGTAACCATCAAATTTGTTCTTATGATCTTGAATCGCTTTCCATTTGTAGGATCTCTGCTACTAAAAAAGTACTCCCTCCAATAAAAATCAGTTCATTACTTTTTACTTCTCCCTTTGCCATCAAAAGTGCTTTACCCGCCTCTCCCACCTTATATCCTTTCAGACCTGTATTTTTCGCTTTTTCTGCTAATATCCCCGAATCGAGCCCCCTTGGAACAGCAGGAGTGCAGAAATAGTAGGTTGCATTTTCCGGGGGCAATATTTTTAGAATCTCATCAGTATCCTTGTCGTTCACCATACCCAAAACAAAGTGGATATGACTGGCATTCATCATTTTCAGGTTTTCAACAATTTTTGTTATTCCGTCGGCATTGTGGCCGGTATCACAAATAATTCTCGGATGATTCGATAGTGTTTGCCATCGCCCGGCTATGTTTGTATTGGATATCACATTGCCAAGTCCTTTGATGATTGCTTTCTGTGAAATACTATATTTACCCTGCTTACGAATAACATCAATCGCTTTCAATACAGTAACGATATTATCAGCTTGATAAAGACCTGGCAAATCGCTTTTAACTTCTAATCTATTGCTGTTTTCTTTATCATTTAAAACGATGTTCAAAAGATGTGCTTTCTTTTTTTCATCCCACAATTGCTTATACGATTCAATTTGATAGTGTTCTTCGGCAAAAAATAAAGAGGCGTTTTTTTTTGATGCCGACTCTGTGAATACTTTTTTTGCTTTTTCTCTTGTTTTTCCAACAACAACAGGGGTATTTTCCTTTATGATGCCTGCTTTTTCGAAGGCAATTTTTTCCAGGGTATCGCCCAATAAATTTGTATGATCCATTCCAATGTTTGTAATCACAGATAGTTCCGGGTGTATGATATTGGTGGAATCAAGACGACCACCCAACCCTGTTTCAATGATCGCAATGTCGGGTTTTTCGTGCGCAAAGTATTCAAAGCATAAGGCGATAGACATTTCAAAAAAGGAGGGTTTTATTTGGTTGAAGAACGCAAGGTGTTGATTTATAAAATCTACCAGAAATGATTCTGGCATCATCCTGCCGTTGATCCTTACACGTTCTCTGAAGTCTTTCAGGTGGGGGGAGGTACATAATCCTGTTTTGTATCCTGCCTCCTGAAATATGGAAGCCAGCATGTGTGCCACGGATCCTTTGCCATTTGTACCGGCAATGTGTATGGACTTAAATTTCCTTTCAGGATTATTCAGGTGATTGGCAAGGGCATATGTATTGTTAAGATTATTTTTGTAGGCGGCAGGGCCAATTCTTTGAAACATGGGTAGCCGGGCATACAAATAATCAAGGGTTTGCTGGTAGTTCATCAATTCAAACGGATGAAATTGTATGTGATTGTTCCTGATTGCTCAAAAGGAGCATCGCTTTTTACATTGAAGCGTGCCCTTCTGGCGGCTTCTTCTGCCAGACGATGCAGGGTCTGGTCTGTTGTGGTAGTACCTCTTTCGCCTGCTGTTGCGCGTGTTACTTCGCCATTTTGGTTTACAAAGATTTTTACTACTACCCGTCCCTGCGCCTGTGAGGTGTATTCAGGTTTTGGTAAAAAGTTGGCGCTTCGCCCAGATAAGGAAAATTGAATTCCGCCACCCTCAGCACCTCCTGTGCTGCTTCCACCTTCGCTGCCTTCCTGGCTCCCCTGATTGCCCGGGTATGTGGTGTTTCCCTGGTTCTCACTGGTAGAACTTTGATCATCACTACCCGGAAAAAGGGCATTGGGGTTTACCTGTGGTTCCGGTTCGGGCTCTGGTTCGGGTTCTGGTTCGGGAGCCTGTGGTTCGGGTTCAGGAGTATCATCCTGTGTATTGGTTTCCTGCTCCTCCGATGGTGTATCGGGAATTGATATACTTTCTTCAGAACTTTGCGTTGCAATATCTTCAGCGGGTTGAGCAGATTGGGAAGATTCTGGTTGAGGTGGTGGGGTAGAAGACCTTACAGGTTGACGATTACCTATGCCTTGTTCGGTGGTTCCCAGGTTTACTACTACACCTTCCTCCTCTGGCAAGGGCAGGGGAGTAGTTAATCCGAAAAATAAAAATATAAGCAAAACGATGGCATGGAACATTGCTGTTCCGATGATGGCTTTTGAGTTGTATTTTTTATTTCCGGAATCTTCCATTTTATAAACTTTTTTATTTCCCGGGCTGCGTAGCAAGTATTACCTTGTGTTTTGTCTGGTTCATGGCATTAATATTATTTACCACATCAATTACACTTACCACACTCTGTACCGGAACACTCTGATCGGATCTTAAAACGACCGATCCTTCGGTATCATTTTGCAGTGCGGCAATCAATCCCGCTTCTAGTTGGGCAAGATCAACAGGTCTTTCTTCCAGGAAAAAATCTTGATCGGCATTGATGTAAACGGTGATGGTTTGCCTGGCCATGGTACGGCTTTCGCTGGTGGGCAAAAGGAGTTTTATCGCATTAGGAGCAACCAATGTTGAGGTAAGCATAAAAAAGATCAGCAATAGAAATACCAGATCCGACATGGATGCCATGTTGAATTCTGCTTTTCTGGGGTTCCTGAGTTTTATTGCCATGGGTGTTTATTTTTAAGATGCAGGTTCATGCAGCAGATCCATAAATTCGGTAGCACGTGCTTCGAGCATAAAAACTACTTTTTCTATACGAGATACCAGTATATTGTAGCAGATATAACCTATGATACCTACAATCAGTCCGGTGATGGTGGTAACCATTGCTTCATATATACCACCAGCCAACAAAGAAATGTCTATGTTGTTTCCTGCCATTGCCATATTATAAAATGCTCTTACCATACCCATTACTGTGCCAAGAAAACCGATCATTGGGGCGGCACCTGCCACGGTTGAAAGGAATGCAATATTCTTCTCCAGTTTAGATACTTCGAGTTTTCCTACATTTTCTATGGCTGCATTGATGTCATTGAGCGGACGTCCGATGCGTGTAATTCCTTTTGCTATCATGCGCGCAAGCGGCGACTGGTTGTTTTTACATAATGATTTGGCGCTATCTATTCTTCCTTCATGAATAAAATCACGGATGTTGTTCATGAAATTATATTCTTCTTTTGATGCTTTGCTGATGGCCATGTATCTTTCTATAAAAATATAAATGGCAATAACCGACAGGATTATAAGAGGTATCATAACAATACCCCCCTTCAGTGCTAAAGTGAAAAAATTTAGTGTTTCTTCGGTGGGCATGTCTGTTGCAAGGGTATCGGCAACCTGCTCACCTGTTTCCTGGATTTGAAGTAAGATAAAGTTTATCATCTGCGTTTAAGTTTCCTGTTGTTTTTTCGTTTTTTTATAACAGAATTTCTATGGTTTTATTTTGCTGCTGCAAAATTAATAATTGTTTTGTGAATACCTCTATATTCCTCTTTATTGTGTAATTTTTAAATTTCGAAAAGAAACAGGAGAATTAACGGTTTCTTAATCTGGTAAATGGAAAAGTTTGTGGATTTTTCCCATAGAAAATGATGTAAAAAGCTTACCTTTGCAAACGAATTTTTAACCTTAAAATAATATATATATGGGAAACATTAAAGTTGCCATTAATGGCTTTGGACGAATAGGACGCTTAACACTTAAAGCTTCTTTAAACAAAAGCGATGTTGAAGTAGTAGCGGTTAACGACCTTACCGACAGCAAAACCCTGGCGCACCTTCTTAAATACGATTCGGTACATGGAAAATTTCCCGGTACTGTTGAAGTAGATGGTGAAGACCTGGTTGTGAATGGAAAGAAAATTAAGGTTTATGCTGAAAGAGATCCCGGCAGTTTACCATGGAAAGACCATGATATCGATGTTGTGGTTGAATCTACAGGTGTCTTCCGTACACGCGATAAAATCAGCAAACACCTGGATGCTGGTGCCAAAAAAGTTGTTTTATGTGTGCCTTCAAAATCAGCAGATGATGTAGATGCTACTGTTGTTTTGGGTGTGAATGATGGCGATATCAAACCTGAACATAAAATTTATTCTAATGCTTCATGCACTACAAACTGTTTGGCTCCTTTTGCTAAAGTGCTCAACGACAAGTTTGGTATTAAAAGAGGTTTGATGAACACCATACACTCTTATACCAATGATCAGATCATCCTGGATGCACCTCATAGTGATTTGCGTCGTGCACGGGCTGCGGCAATGTCTATTATTCCTACTACCACAGGGGCGGCGAAAGCTGTAGGACTTGTTATTCCTGATTTGAAAGGAAAACTTGATGGATTTGCCATGCGCGTTCCTACCCCTGATGGCTCAGTTGTTGACCTTACTGCAGAACTCGAAAAAACAGTTACAAAAGAAGAGATCAATGCAGCGATAAAAGAAGCTGCTGAAGGAGAAATGAAAGGCGTGTTGGAGTTTTGCACTGATCCTATTGTTTCTACAGATGTAATAGGGAATACCCACTCTTCTGTTTTTGATTCATTAATGACTCAGGTGCTTGATGGTAACTTTGTAAAAGTTCTGTCATGGTACGATAATGAATTCGGTTATTCTAATCGCGTTATTGACCTGGTTGCAAAAATCGGAAAATAAAACAGTGTTGAACACTTTTTATATAAAAACCGGCATCATGCCGGTTTTTTTTTGTCTGTTATTTTGTTATTATTTCATGAATATTCTCTCAATTCCTTACATTTGCTGCTGAAAACTAAAAACAAAATGTTATGACATATTTACCCTCGGAAAAACGATATGATACCATGCAATACCGGCGAACAGGTAAAAGTGGACTGATGCTTCCTGTTATTTCACTTGGCTTATGGCACAACTTCGGTGGTGTGGATACACTTGAAAATGGCAGAGCCATTATTCGTGAAGCTTTTAATGCCGGAATCACACATTTCGATCTTGCCAACAATTATGGGCCTCCTCCGGGCAGCGCGGAAGAGAATTTTGGGCGGATTTTTTCCGACGACCTCAAAAACCATCGCGATGAACTGATCATCTCAACAAAAGCAGGGTATTATATGTGGCCAGGACCCTATGGAGAATGGGGATCGCGAAAATATCTCATAAGTAGCCTCGACCAGAGTTTAAAACGGATGAAACTTGACTACGTAGACATTTTTTACTCCCATCGCCCTGACCCTGATACACCCATGGAGGAAACCATGATGGCGCTCGATCATGTTGTTAAGCAAGGGAAAGCATTGTATGCCGGGATATCCAGCTATTCTCCCGGTCAGACAAAAGAAGCCGCTGATATTCTCAGAAAACTCGGAACGCCCTGCCTTATCCATCAACCACGGTATTCAATGATCGACAGATGGGTGGAAGATGGTTTACTCGACACTTTAGATGAACAGGGAATAGGATGTATCGCTTTTTCTCCCCTGGCACAGGGCATTTTAACGGATAAATACCTGAATGGAATCCCCGCTGAATCACGTGCAGCAAAATCAACCGGGTTTTTATCGCCAGATCAGGTTACACCCGAAATTATTACCATGGTTAAAAAACTAAACAACATAGCACAAAAAAGGGGGCAGTCTCTTGCCCAGATGGCAATTGCCTGGTTGCTGAAAAATGATTCTGTAACCAGTGTATTGGTTGGTGCCAGTAGTGTTGATCAACTCCAAAATAACCTTGGAGCAGCCCAAAATACCCATTTTGATCAGGATGAATTAAAGCAAATAGAAGAAATTCTGCAAAACTAAACAGACAAATCTTTGCAATCGCTTCTCAATTTGTGAATGATCTAAACCTGCTATCCCTATATCTTGAAATGCAAACACCAATGATTTTCGGTGGTGTTAGTGTTTTTTTATGATTACACAACAAGACTCAGCGTTTTATTTCAATAAACATTTCTGTGCTTTAATACCCACTGTAAGTCCCCAAAATTCAGTAAATACCGCAAGGATATTATAGATATTTTTGAGGTATAAAATTTGAAACTATGGATTTAGATGAAGTATTAGAAGCCATTGAACTGGCAAAGGAGCAAAAACTTAAAAAACTCAGTTTGTCTAACCGGGGCATCAGGAAGATACCTCCTGAAATTGGAAGGTTAACTTCCGTTCAAAAATTAGATCTCTCCTACAATAATATTGAGGAACTCCCCGATGAATTTTGTCATCTGACAAATTTACGTTCACTGTATCTCAATCATAACGAGATCAAAGAATTACCCGAAAGGTTTGGAAACCTGCTGAACCTTAACACATTGGATTTAAGTAATAATAAAATTGATGGACTGCCCGAAAGTATAGGCGATCTGAACAATATGGTTCATCTGGATGTAAGTTTCAACGATGTGGAAAGACTGCCGTTGTCGTTTATCAATCTTACATCTCTCAAAAAACTTTACCTGGAAAACAACCCAAGTGTCTTCCCACCCGAAAAAGTTATCAAAAGAGGTTTGTATGCCACAATGCACTTCCTCTTTGGCGAGGTGCGTAAAAAAGAATCAGCCAAAGTGATCATGCAGGTATATAATATGCCCCGCAATCTTATCACACCTTTTTCTGAATACATTCATTGCTTTAACGATCTTATTTCATCTGCCCGCGATGGTAGTGTTAGTTTTGATGTGAAATTTATTAAACAGGATTTTTCTTCCAACACAGAAATGGATTCTGAGATGGAACAATATCTTCTGGAGTTTATGAATTTCCTGAAAACAAACATTGGTAATCAATCCTTTAAAGATTACAAAGAAGGGAAAAAAGGAATGGAAGATCTGCAAATGCTGGAACTGCGCGATCAACTTCAAAATGTCAATAAGTCGCTCTCAGATAAAATGGAAGAGATGCAAAGTCTTCAGACACGTATTGACTCTTTGAGCAGATTGATGAACGACAAAAAATAAAAGCGTAAGAGAAAATTTAAAATTTGCTTATGTAACCGGCATGAACTTTTACGTTGCGAAAGGAAAAATTCTGCTGTTCTGAAAAACCTGATGCAAAGTACAAGGCAAAAGTACCAGCCTGGGTTTGCTGATGTAATCCCAACCCAAAACCTACAGGTTGCTCATTATAATAAGACAAAATGTTTTTATTTTCGTACCATCCACCGTTGATAAAGAAACTGAAAAAACTTTGCGGTGAGGTGAAATAACGGAAATCCAGGTGACTGAAAAGATAACCGGATGCCAGGAAAGACAACTCGTCAAATCCCCTTATGCTTTGAAAACCTCCGGTTCTCATGAGTTGATTGCGATGAAAGTTTCTACCCGGCATCAGGAAAAAGTCTGTCTTCAATGAAAATGTAGAACGATTTGAAACCATCCATCTTTTATGGAAAACTACACTGTTTTTCATGTACAAAGAACTTTTTGATTCCTGATTTTCCGACTGATTTGAATTTTGGGCAAATTCTATGTTTCCTGCCGAACCCCGAATATCTAACCACATTCCTTTTTGCAAAAGATTAGTATGAAATCCGGATGTGATATATTCAAATTTAATACCGTATAGCAAGGAGTGAAAGCCAATATTGCCGGATGCTTCATTTGATTCCAATGAACTGTTATTCGTGGTTTGCCCTAAAAGTGAATTATTTGTGTAATCAAGAAACACCCCACCATAGGTGTTTTTCTTTATATAAAATCTCAGCGAAGGCTGCGCCTGTATCTGAATCCATGTAGTATCCTGTTTATGTAAAGAGAAATCAAATCCGGTTTCTAAAGGTAAACCAAAAGGGTAAGGGAATTGTGTGATGATGTCAAGAAACTGCGTTGTATTGCCCGGAGCCCGCCATCTGATATCAAAACTTTCTCCTCTTTCCAAAGTATTACTCAGGTAAAGGTTCAACATACCATTAATTTTTAGAGGATCATTGGCTCCTCCACCCGAAATGCCTGCTATACCATCAAAACGGTTGTTGTTGGTTTTTTTAAGGGGTAGCGATACAAGCGCCTGTCCGGGAAAGAATGATAGCTCCACAGGAGTTTCCAAATCCAAAAAATCCAGTGCTTCTATTTTGTTACTGATTCCACGGACGATCTCTTCACGATAAGGATCCCCCTTTTTGACACCCAAATATCGTTGTAAGAATCTTTCGTTTACTTTTATGTCGGTTGTGATTTCAACACCCTGAAATTCAGTGTACTCCATAGGTTTGATCTGAATGTCAAAATGTATTACAGAATCCTGTAATTCAATGTTTTGCTTGTTAATGCGGGCAAAGGGGTATCCCGAGTTTGCATAAACATGAAGTATGGAGCGGGTGAATTGATTAAATTGCTCAAAACTAAGAATGGAGATTGTTTCTATTTGATCGCGACCAAAGTTGCCTGGTATTGGGGGAATGTTGGATATATCGGGTTTGTAGTAGAATTTTTGCCCTTTTTTTAAACGAACTTTTTGTTGCCCATTTTCGAATGAAACACTGTCGATTCTCGCCCGAAGGTATCCTTTTCGATTGAAGAAATGAATTAAACTGTCCGGATTTTCATCTGCATCTATAATGATTTCGATATTTTCTTTCGGGAGCGTATCTTTGTTTTCCATAATTCCCGATGACCATACAAGTGATATACTTACCCAAAAAGCAGATAATAGTCCCACGAACAATTTAAAAAGAAAATTTTTTACTTCGAAACGATTACCAGTTGTCATTTGCGGTACTCTGTTTTTTATGGGAGATAAGGAGATTTGCCATTGTTTTTTGTTGCATCTAACGTGGGCTCAGATTCCAGTCAATTGGTTTTATGCCATTTTCAGAAAGATATTCATTGGCTTTGGAAAAGTGCCTGCATCCGAAAAAACCCCTCGACACCGAAAGGGGGGAAGGATGTACTGTTTTTAGCACCAAATGTTTCGATCCATCAATCATAGATGATTTCTGAATGGCATAATTTCCCCAGAGTAAAAATACCAGATGTTGTTTTTTTTCGGATAACATCCGAATCACTTTATCTGTGAAAGTTTCCCATCCCTGTTTTTGGTGAGAACCCGCCTGATGCGCTCGTACGGTAAGTGTTGCATTTAAAAGCATTACGCCCTGCTTTGCCCATTCTTCTAAGTTTCCGTGCCTGGGTATAGGTATCCCAAGATCACGATGAATTTCTTTAAAAATATTTTGCAGAGAGGGTGGAGGTTTTATGCCATGTGGCACCGAAAAGCATAAACCGTGTGCTTGTCCAGGGCCATGGTAAGGATCCTGACCCAGGATCACCACCTTAACTTTATCAAAAGGGGTATGATCAAAAGCCGCAAAGATCCTTTCGCCGGGAGGGTATACAGTATAGTGGGTCTTTTCTTTCAATAAAAAGTCTTTTAAACTTACAAAGTAAGGTTTGTTGAATTCTTCGTTGAGTACCTTCTTCCAGCTTTGTTCTATTTTTGCACTGATTTTGCTCATTCTGATAATGATTACGTTCGATGATCAATTAAGGGTAAGCATATTTTACCATGAATAAAATGTAAAAGGCCTACCACTATCAATATTTCATACAAATATAAAAAGTATTGCATTGATGTTTCTTTTATTTTGATTTGTTTTTGGAGAAAATCCCCACGCAGCAATTGGCGGTTTTCTTGCAAGCACTATTTAATCTCTTGTTCCTGTCCGTGTCATTTTTCTATTGTTGAAAAGATCTTATTTCCTGAAAAAAGCATAACAATATGATTCTGTCGTGATAATTGAATGCTTTAACGGTACATTTTTATATATAATCCGAAAGTTATTTTTCTTCGGTTGTTCCAAGGCATCACTTAGGCAATTACCAAGAGACACGGAGTTTTTCATGTATCATTTTTTGTAATTTTGCTTATTGATCAGGCAGGATAAATCCTGCAATTAAACCTGTACACAAATGAATTTAATACCTGTTATACCTGAAAATTTTAAAATGGATGGTGGTGCCTGTTTTGGTGTGGTCCCCAAAAGTATTTGGTCAAAACATGTTCCTTCTGATGAAAACAATATGGTAAATCTTTCTTCCCGTTGTTTACTCTTAGAGAAGGGAGAAAGAAAAATCTTGATAGATACAGGATTGGGCAATAAACAAAGTGATAAATATTATGGATATTTTCATCTGTTTGACAGAAAGGGTATCGAACTTGCTTTGCAAGAGGTGGGAACAAAAAGAGAGGAGATAACAGATGTAATTTTCACGCATCTCCACTTTGATCATGCTGGTGGGGCTTCGGTATGGGATGCCGATCGCAAAAACACCGTTCCGGTTTTTCCCAATGCTCATTACTATTGCTCAAAAGCGCAGTGGGATACTGCCAACGATCCCAATCCGCGCGAAGCTGCTTCTTATCATCCCGAAAATTATACTTCTCTTTATGATCAGGGAAGACTGGAACTTATCCATGAAGAGGAATTGTTTTGTGAGGGGCTTTATCTTGAGATAAAACACGGGCACACACGCGGGCAAATCATTCCTGTAATCGAATACAAGGGAAAGAAAATAGTTTTCATGGCTGATTTCATTTCTTCTGTTATGAATATTCCTTTGCCTTACGTACCTAGCTTTGATGTAGATCCGGTAAAGTCTATGGAGGAAAAGAAAGAATTTTTGCAAAGAGCACTTGATCATGATTACATCCTGTTTTTTGAGCACGACTATCAGCACGAATGTTGCAACCTGACACAAACAGAAAAAGGAATCAGAGCAAAAGAGATATTCACGATAAACGATATTCTTTCATCTGCCAGAAAAGAATAAGTAAAACTTGCCAGGAAATTAACTTTGGAGAGAATCTTATTTTACATGTAAGATTTGTAGCAGGAAACCTAATTTTGAATTACATATAAACAAAGCCTAACAATATTTTACAAAACCTAATTATTGCATAGAAAAATGAACAGAGAATTTGCCCAGGAACTAAACGAAAAATTACAAAACAAATCGTCCGTTGAAATTTTGGATTATATTGCTTCGCATTATCCGGAAACAGTAAAATTTGCATCTAGTATGGGTGCAGAAGATCAGGTGATTACGCATATTATTGCCAATCTCGATTCTCCTGTGGAGATCTTTACGCTGGATACAGGAAGGATGTTTCCCGAGACTTATGATTTGATTGAAAAAACAGAAGCAAGGTATAAATTGAAGATCAGAATCTTTTTTCCGGATGCTGCCAGTGTTGAAAAAATGGTGAATGAAAAAGGAATCAATTTGTTTTACCGAAGTATTGAAAATCGCAAACAGTGCTGTGGATTAAGAAAAATTGAACCTTTGAAAAGAGCTTTAAGTGGTTTAGATGGATGGATAACAGGTTTAAGGAAAGAACAATCGACAACAAGAATAAATATGCAGATCGTAGAATGGGATGAGAATAATAAGATGCTTAAGTTTAATCCTCTGTTCCATTGGACAGAAGAACAACTTTGGGATTATATAAAAAAGAATAACGTGCCCTATAATGTATTGCACGACAAAGGATTTCCAAGCATTGGTTGCCAGCCTTGTACACGTGCCGTGGCACCCGGCGAAGATGTAAGAAGTGGCAGATGGTGGTGGGAGAATCCTGAAACCAAAGAGTGTGGACTACATGCCAAAAAAGACTGATAAACAGAAATGTAATTTATTAAAATACTTATTGTTGTATTTTTCATGAAAAACATTACCAAAATTTACGCTTGTTTAAATGTAGATCGCTTATGCGATGAGTCTTTTTCATGTCTGAAAAATGCAGCATATCCCACCGAATTTATTGGTGAAGAAAAACTACTTACTCATGCCTTTATCCAGAATTTAGCTGAAAACAAATATTCCCTGATACTTGATTTTGAGAGATTCACTTCCATACAAAAAGACGCCTTCTTCAGCTATGTTGCCGATCTTCCATCAGTTTTACTAATTCTTGATGATCAGGACATTCATCTGTTAGACTCAGCAGAACTACCTGACAATTTTTGTATAACTTTTTTTCCCCTTCAGAAACCCAGATTAGATCTTATTGTTGAGCAATCTTTTAAGAAAAACAGACTTTTTAAAAATCAAATTGCCCGGCAGGAAAAATATCGAAATCTTTTCCTGAATAATGCTCAGGCGCAATTATTTATAGATCCGAATGATAACACAAGAATTATTGAAGTAAATAAAAAAGCCGAGGATCTTTATGAAAAAGATGCGGACTATCTGCTCAGAACAGGTTTAAAAGGATTGCATGGAAAAAGTACAGAGATCCTTATCAACAAAATCATGCAGGCAGAAAAGGATGATCTCAATCCTGTCAATTTACAATATTTTAGTGGTCAGGGACATTCCAAAAATCTTAAATATTTCATCAATAAAACCAAAATTGATTCCCAAACCCAGTTGCATTTAACTGTTTTGGATGTTACAGAGAAAGAAGAAGAAGATCAATTGTATTACCGGCAGAATGAAATGCTGAGAAGCACCCTGGAATCTATTGACGATCTGTTTTTTACTCTTAATAAAGAAGGTGACTTTAACGAGTATTACCAGGCGGCTGATAGCAAGCATTTTTCCCTTTCAAACGACGCATTCATCGGAAAAAATATTTACGATGTTGGATTTCCGCTGGATGTTTCTAAGAAATATCTGCAAACCGTAGAAAATGTTATTGAAACTGATCAAAGCGAACAAATAGATTATTCTCTTGAGGCTTTTGGATCGCGACTTTGGTATAGCGCAAGAATATCACCCAGGAAAAATTCATTGGGCATTACCGAAGGTGTTACTGTTTTGTGCCGTGATGTAACACGCCAGAAAAGAACCGAGGAAACACTCAAAAGAGCACGCGACTTTTATCTTACACTTTTTGCCGATTTTCCCAGTATGATCTGGAAGACCAACATTTCTAAAAAAGTTGATTTTTTCAATAAAACATGGCTGGAGTTTACCGGAAATGACCTGGAAACAGAGTTAAGAACCGATTGGGTGGAAAAAATGCATATTTCCGAAGTAAGCTCCTTTCTAACCGCCTTATTAAATGCGTATGAAAGAAAAGAACCTTTTCAGATAGAACATCGCCTGAAACATAAATCAGGAGAATATCAGTGGGTTATCAATGCTGCACGCCCGTTTTACAATCTTGAAGGTCAGTTTGCAGGCTTTATAGGGTCTTGTTTTAATATCAATGAAAGAAGAAAAGCAGAAGAAATGTTGAAACTCCAGAAAAGTGCCATGGAATCTGCATTGGAAGGCATTTTGATCCTTGAAGACGATGGAATGGATTATCCTGTGATTTATGCCAATAAAGAACTAAGTAATATAACCGGACAAACCGACAGGAATTTGGTAGGGCAAAGTTTTTTGAGCACTATCGGATGTCCGCTTCATCAGAAAACCCGTGAAAATATTATCTACTCCCTGCGTAATAAAAGAAGCTTTAAAGGAGAGATCATGTGTAAACTTCAATCAGAAAATGATGCCGTTGAGAAATCTTCTGATATACAATGGAGATTGCTTTATCTTGCCCCTGTGCAAAATGATCTGACAGATGTGAATCATTTCGTTGCTGTTTTAAGTGATATCACTGAAAGTAAAAAGATTGAAACAACGCTTCGGGAAAAGAATTTTGAACTGCTTAAAACCAATGAGGAATTGGATCAGTTTGTTTACAGCACTTCGCACGAACTGCGTTCTCCTCTGATGTCGGTATTGGGTTTGATTAATCTGCTTGAATCTGAAAATGATATTAGTGAACAATCTGTTTATATTGATATGATTCGCGAAACCATTTCTCGTCTTGATAAAATCATTCATGATATTATTGACTATTCGCGAAACTCAAGAAGTGATATCCTTTATGAAAACATTGACTTTGAGGATTTCATCAATCGTTCTATTGAGAATTATAAATATTTTGAGAAGTTTGAAAATGTAAAATTTAATGTCAGTATAAAAAATGGAATTCCCTTTTTATCCGATAAAAAGCGAATGGAGATTATATTCAATAATTTTATTTCCAATTCATTGAAATTTCATAATTATGAACAGAAAGCACCCTTTGTTGATATCAAGGTAAAAACTTCTCCGGTAAATTCAGTTATAACAATCAGCGATAACGGATCGGGAATTGAAGAAAAACACTTGCCACACCTTTACGAAATGTTTTACAGGGGCAATGAAAAAAGCACAGGTAGTGGCATTGGTCTTTACATTGTAAAGGAAATAGTTGATAAACTGCAGGGAACTATTCAGGTGCAGTCTGTCATGGGTAAAGGAACTACCTTCACCATCATACTGCCTAACAATGTTCTTGAAAATAAAAAGTTATTTTCTCTAAACTCTTTCTCTATCAGTGAGATGTAATTTTTTTCGGGTTTGTAAAGATGTTTATTAAAAAAAAATCACAGGTATGGAAATAAAAAATATATTACTTGTTGATGATAGCGATATCGACAATATGGTCAACAAAAGGGTGATAATGAAAGCGGGATATACCGAGCAGGTCACTGTTAAAATATCAGCGCAGGCTGCTCTCGACTATCTCTCGGAATGTTCAAACGATCAATCTTCAATGATTCCTGATCTCATTCTGCTTGATATCAGAATGCCAGAAATAGACGGGTTTGGTTTTCTGGAAAGGTTTGAAAAACTACCCGGGCAAATCCATCAGAAGGCAAATATTGTGATGTTGTCATCATCTATTGATGCTGAGGACATTAGAAGAGCGGAAGAAAACAGATTTGTGAAAAAGTTTGTGAATAAACCTTTGAAAAAGGAAACCATAGATATATTAAGACAAATTTAACCTTTGAGGTATAATCCTCCTTTTATGCAAACAGATCTGATATTACATAAAATATTACAAAGCAAAACAGCTTTTATGATCCTGAACGAGAGCTTTGATCTGCTCGGGTTTTCGCCAGGCATAGAAAATGTTTTGTCTTTTGGACATCTTTTGCAAACAGGAGATCATCTTTGGAGTGTTTTACCTAAATCTATTCAAAATGAGGTTTATGATTGTGCCTTAAAGGTAAAAAATAACCAGGATTCTTCTGGTTTTGTAATTAAAGACACTGGTCTGAAAGATCAAAAGAACCATGACTTTGTTCTCAATATCACCTATACACCAGGCGAAGGTTTCTTTTTTCTGTTTACCCCTTTTTCTGAATCCCTGAAAAAATCGGCGGAAGAGCACAGACAGATGGAAGTTATGCGCACAACCCTCGATTCAATGGACGATTTCGTGTTTGTGCTTGATAAAGATGGTCTGTTCTCGGAGTTTTATGCCGATCATGAAAGAAATAAACTAACTGACATTGACAACACATTTAATGTAGGAAGCAAACTGAGCGATGTTGGATTTCCGAACGATGTAGTAAAACTTTTTTCTGATGCGATACGGAAAATTGAGAAGACAAGAGTTCCTGAGCAGATAAACTATTCCCTGAAAGCTTTTGGAGGTGAGTTGTATTATCAGGCAAAAGTATCACCACGTTTTTCTTTCGATGGAAATTTTGAAGGAGTAACTGTTGTTTCACGAGATATTTCTACGCTGATTAAATCAGAAATAAAATTAAAAAAATCACTGGAGTATTATCTCACCGTTTTTGATCATTTTCCCAGTCTCATTTGGCGATCAAACACGAAAAAAAAACTTGATTACTTTAATAAAACATGGGTACAGTTTACTGGAAAATCGCTTGAATCGGAGATGGGTGATGGATGGAAAAAAGGCATTCACCCGGATGACAGGGAAAAAATACTGCCAGATTTCAACGACAAACTTACGACACATAAACCTTTTACACTTCAATACCGTCTTTTGCACAAAAGTGGACATTACAGATGGGTGAAAAACTTTTGCGAACCTCTGATTGATTTTAAAGGAAGATTTACCGGATACATTGGCAGTTGCTTTGATATTGACGACATATTACATACCCAAAAACTATTACAGCAAAGCCAATCGCGGTACAAAACAATTCTGCACCAGCAAAATGATCTTGTAACACGCTGGAAACCTGATTTATCAGTATCATTTGTGAACAATTCGGTATGTAAATTTCTGGGAAAACCCTATCAGGAATTTAATGGTATTCCTTGGGTAGATCTCTTTCCAAAAAGTGAAAAAGAAAAAGTAAAACAATATCTGAAAACATTTCTGAAAAATAACGAGCAGGGGTCCATTGAACTGGAAGGGGTCGATCAGCAAGGAAAATCTCACGTTTATCAATGGCTTACCGCACCCATTTATGATGAAGAGGGGAAAATTGTAGAGTACCAATCCGTGGGAAGAGATATCTCAGATAAAATCAAAAAGCAGGAGGAAAACCAGAACTTGTTAACAAACCTGCAATATAAGATACAGGAGTTAAGCTTACTAAACGATGTGTCTAAAATCATTGGAACCGGAAATGATTATAAAGTTTTTTTGCCTAAAATCATTCGGGCGATCACCAATAATTTTGGAAGATATGAAAAAAATGCGGTTAAAATAGAATATCAGGGGCAGAAATTCCAATCAGACAATTATACCGCACAACCCAAAGGAGTGATGGTTAAAGGTTCTTTTGGAAAAGAGACCAAAGGTGAATTGATAATATATCTTCCTGATAGTAAAAATAACAATGGCACTGACCAGAAGGGATCTGTAAAAGAGTCAAAAAATTTATTGAACCTGATCTGCGAATTACTCCATTCTCACTTTCTCAAAATTGAGGCCGAAAAGAAACTTAAAGTCAGTGAATTAAGGTATCGGGAGTTGTTTGATAATGCATTGGATATCATTTTCAGCATTGATCTGAAGGCCAATATCCACAAAACCAACCCAGCTGCAGCAAGAATACTTGGGTTTGAAAATATGGAAGGTAATAATTTATGGGAAGTGATATTGCCCTCTGAAAAACCAGTAATAAAAAAAATGATGGAGAAAACCATCAGAGAGGGGGATAATTCCTTTTCTTTTGAGACAAAAGCTTTTGGAAAGGATGGTGAGGTGAAATCTTTACAGGTAAGAGGATTTGTGAAGTTTATTGATGGTCAGAAACCAGGTGAGATATTCGGCATCGCAAGAGATATAACCCAACAACGAATGCTTGAAAAAAGCATTATGAAAACGGTTATCTCTACCGAAGAAAAAGAAAGAAAACGATTTGCTGAAGACTTGCATGATGGCATCGGTCCTCTGCTGTCGGGGCTAAAAATGTACATGCAGCAGGAAACCCTCGCCAAAGGAATGAGCGAAAAACAACTGAAAGTATTAAAGTATTGTCGTGAAATTACAGACGATGCCATAAGTCAAACAAGGAGTATTGCAAATAATCTTACTCCGGGGGTTTTAAATGACTTTGGTTTGCAGAAAGCGCTTATCTCGCATGTAGATAAAATCAATGCTATTGGAAAATTTTCTATCGTTCTTGCCATTAAAACTCCTCTCCAAAATATTGATGAAGATGTTTCCATAGCTGTTTTCAGAGTTGTAAGCGAATTGATAAATAACACTTTGAAGTATGCTGAGTGTAAAAATGTAAAAATTGAGGCAGACATCAAAAAGAACATCCTTTCTCTTCATTATGAGGATGATGGTAAGGGATTTAACCTTCAAAAACAATTAAAAGATAAACCCAATGGAATGGGTTTAAATAATATTTATAACCGTGTTAATTCACTCAATGGCAGTGTAAATTTTAAGACATCAACAGGCAAAGGTTTTTTGGTGAAAATATTTATACCCTTAAAGGAATACAATGACAAATAGAAAAGAATAGGATTGATTACTAATAAATTTTAATCTAAGAAATTATGGCGCATAAAATTATTATTGTTGACGACCATTTTATATTTAGAAATGGTTTGAAAGATTTGCTTGCCGAGATTCCTGATGTAGAAATTCTGGGTGAAGCTTCCTCCGGGGAAGAATTTCTGGAGATGCTTGGTAAGGTAAAACCCGATATGGTATTTATGGATATTAAAATGCCGGGCATGAACGGGATAGAAACAACCAAAAAAGCGCTTGAAATTGCCCCTGACCTTAGAATTCTGGCCTTGAGCATGTTCGGAGAAAACGAATATGTGGAAGAAATGCTGCAGGCTGGTGCCATGGGTTATTTACTGAAAAATATTGGCAAAGATGATCTCGTAAAAGCCATTGATAATATATCTAATGAGAAGGGATACTTTAGTGATGAGATACTTGTTTTGGTTACCCGAAAAGTGTTTAATGCCAAGCAGGTAAACAAGGACAAAAATATTCTTGATAGTTTTACCAAAAGGGAGTTGGAGGTTTTACAGTTGGTGAGTGAAGGATACTCTAATGCAGATATTGCCGTTAAATTGAACATCAGCCCGCGTACAGTCGGTGGGCACAGAAACAATATGCTTTCTAAGTCGGGATTGAAAAATACTGCTGCATTGGTGAGTTTCGCCTTGAAAAATAAGGTCATCAAATCTTCCTGATGATGAGTTATGCCGCCATAATCAACACAAAAAAAGGGTTGCCTTTTCACAAAGACAACCCTCACACCACTAACACTGTAAAACAATAAAACCAAAAACATGAACTCCTGTTGAGAACAGGAGTTCAAAATCTTTACAAATTCAATTTATTGAATCAGAATATATTTTTGGGCATAAAAAAAAGGGAAAAACAACTTGCCGAATGACCAGTACTAAAATCTGATACCTCCCCATTCAGAGAGAAAATGACTTTTTAATTTCATAATGTATCCGACAACACTTGAAATGAACATCAATTTCTCTGGTATTTTTTAAACTTTTCATCAACTACAATTTTCATCATATTTGCCGGTAAATAAATACCAGAAAAGTTTAGTAAAATACCTAACCAGACATTGGCAAGTTGCTATTGGTTTCTATTTTTTTTAATGCTGTAAAATTCAAATAATCAAAGAACTAATGAAAGATCAAATATAGTACTGACAGTGATTGTAAACAATTCGTTTATTTACTAAAATTTCAATAAGTGATTACCACAGTAAAAATGTTTCATATAACAATAAGATTAATTTTCTTTTCAAACCATAAAAACTTGGTAACCATATTCGTGGGTAAGTAAATTTTAATTACATTTTATTATCTGGCAAATTTTAGTTGATTTTTTCTACCCTTTTATAACTGATGTGATTTATTTTAATATGTGTGAATTATTTCAAATCGACTAATTATTTGCTTCGATTATATGAAATTTCTTTCAGTTAATGGGTTAAAAGTAAATATTCTGTTTTTTAATTAACAACTCTGCTGTTTGCGAAATCCTCAATAAGGGAAATCCGCTATCTTAATTACAATTTTACCGAATTGTTCCTGATTTTCCATATGCTTGAATGCCAACTCTGCGTCCTCCATCGGAAATATTTTATCTATCTCAGGATCAATTTTTTGAGATGTTACAAAATCGAGCATTTTTCTAAAATCCTCCGGACTGCCCATGGTCGAGCCTAATATGGTTGCCTGCTTCCAAAATATTTTTGCCGCAATCAGGTCATTTATTTTTCCTGCCGTACCACCATAGATCACGATCCTACCTCCAATTCTCAGCAAACTTAATAACTTTTCAAAACCATCACCTGCTGCACTATCAACAATAAGGTCAAATTCTCCAACTTCTGATTTGAGTTCTTCATCCCAATTTATTTCGGTATAAAAAACTCCTTTCTTCGCTCCCAGATATACTGCTTTTTTTATCTTTTTTTCCGAACTACTGGTGACATAAACATCTGCACCTGCCGCAACAGCAAATTTGATCAGAAAACTGGAAACACCTCCACCCGCTCCGGTAATGAGTACTTTTTCACCTGTTTGAAGATTACCTCGCGTAAAAAGAGCCCTATAGGCCGTTAATCCTGCCAAAGGAAGTGCTGCCGCTTTTTCAAATGTCCATTCCGGGGGTTTGGGGAAAATATTTTCTACCGGAACACTCACATACTGGGCAAAAGTACCCTGGTCAGGCAACCCCAGTATTTTAAAATCATTGCTGTGAAAATCATTATTCAGACCCCAATTGATACCTGGATTGATGATTACGGGTTGGTTCAGCCATTTTTCGTCTACCTCTTTTCCAACTTTAGTTACTATACCCGATCCATCAGAACCTGGTATACACGGAAATTCTGATCCTTTATATATTCCTTTTTTGATCCAATAATCCCGTCGGTTGAGTGCCGCCGCTTTTATCTCAACAACTACTTCTCTGTCAGACGGATGAGGGGCGTCTGCTTGTTCTGTTGTACATGGTGCATCAGCACTAATAAACTTAACTGCTTTCATTTGAATCTGTTTTTTTATGTTTGAAATTATTGGTATTTATCTTATGAGTAAATCGTTGTTTTATAGTGACCACAATACCTGCAAATCTTTCTTGCTATTCAAACAAAATGTAAATAAGATGGGTTTTCTTGCTAACATTAAATAAATATTCAATAAATAAACATTTGGTTACAGGGTTTTGTTTTTTTTTCTTAAAATATCATTATTGTCTATCTCCTTTTTGAATGCTATATGTCGAATTTCCTACTCTTCACTCTGTGCTTGTGAGATTTGAATGACTGATATTGGTGGTTTTTTTATAATTTGTTTTATAGCAGTTAAAACATAAATGGATTCTTGTAAACAAACAATACTTATACACTGGAAATCACTATTGCCCGATAAAAATAAAATTTGACTACTTTCGTTTCTTTAATCACCTGAACATCAAGATTTTTGTGTTTTGATTTAATGAGTCATCAAAACCATGCACCGCAAATAGGTCTAATTGACAAGGGTAGATTTTGTTTTTTCTCCAATCCTGGTAGGGATTTTCAAGAAAGCTAAGCAACAAGATATAATTGAACAAGTGAACCGTACAAAAACTTACCAAGTTTGAAAAAGCCCATTTTCTTCTTGTTTTTTCTGAATAACGGTCGTTAACAGGTTGGTTATCAATACGAAGTATATCTGAATTTTCATTACGTTTTTATTTTTGAGTCTGTTCTAAAAACAAGTTTTTAGACGTTCGTGTTCATTTTACACTTTGCCAAGCATTTAAATATCAAATCATTAAATTAGTGTCAATTACTGAAATTAGTGGACAATAACTTTTTTATACTGAACTCATTGATTATTTTATTAAAAGTTTATGCAAACGTTTGTTCAATCCGGATTTTATATTTAATTTTAAGCATATATTTTTCATTAATTATTTTTTACCAATAAATGATTTTTATTCACCCTAAAAAATTTCCAACCTATGATTAAACAACTATTTTCTGTGGGTATCGTTTCGTTTATGTTGATGCATTCTGCATTGGCACAGACAACAGATTCTTACTTTAACGACTTTGATGGAGGCGATAATGGTATTATCCTGGCATCCATCTTGCCAACAAATCCGGAGGGTGCTCCGGTTGCAGAGCCTTATGCATTCAGTTTTGAGAATGACGAATTAGTCATAACCGTAAACAAAACAGAATGGTATTTTGTACAAAATTTCTGGACTGAGGGTCAGCGTTTCAATCTGTGTGAATTCCCATACATACGTTTCAAAGCCAAATCAAGTCAGGCTTTACCAATAAGAGTTCAGTTGCAGGGTAGTGAAGAATCATCTGCCTGGAAAACCCAGGACTTGATTGCAGATGGGGAATATCATGAATATCTGTTTGATTTTAGTGATCAGACTGAATATGGTTGCGAGGAGATTAGTGAGATAAAGTTTGATATCGGCGGATACATTCCACCAGGCAGTTACATAGATAATGCTATTGTATCTATGGATGATTATGCAATTGGTTTTGCCGCTGCTCCTAAATTACCCGAGGAGGTAAACAATACATATGTAAATGACTTCTCCGGAGATAATACTGAGTTTGTAGCAATTCCCGGAGATTTGGCGCAATTAACCATCAATGCCAACGAAGAACTTGAAATAGATCTGAATAAACAGCAATGGTGGTTTTTTCAGGATTTCTTTGGAGATGAGTCCGACTTTAACATGTGTGAATACCCCTACGTTAGTTTTATGCTCAAAACTTCTGATGTAGCTTCTTCAAACTGGCGTGTTTCTGTAAAAAGTATTGGTGGAGATAATGGAATCTCTGCGGGCGGAGTTACGAAGGAAATCATTGGAGATGGTAATTATGCCCTTTACACCTTTGACTTTACCGATAAATTTGCCAATGCACCGGAAGGTTTTGATTGCTCCCGCATCCGTGAAATTCAAATAGATCCGGGCGGAAATAATAATAATGTGGTTGGATTATTTGTAATGGACGATTACAAACTGGGTAAAGCAGCCTTTCCAGGTGACAATTTTTTCCCCACCATCAATGGTATCAATGATATCGTGCTTACTCCAGGCGATATTGCTTCAACTGTAACTGTGCCTTTAACAGGCCTTTCTGACGGAGGTGATGGAGGTCAAATACTTACCGTAACTGCTACATCAGATAATCAGGCTCTTTTGCCCGATGCAGGCATTAGTGCTTCCCCCGTTAATAATTTTGAAGGAACTCTCTTCCTGGATTTTATAGAAGGAGAATCCGGAGTAGTCAATGTTACGGTTACAATTACCGATGATGGTACACCTGTTCAGTCTAAATCCACCACTTTCCAGATACAGGTTTTCAGCAAGAATGGATATGCCAATCAATACAACTCATTTAATGAAGAACCCTACTGGTCTGCTCCAAAATTTTACAACTTCACACAGGAAGAGGGGCAAATGATATTAGACCTGAAGAAGAGGCAACCTGAGGTGATTTGGGGAGTTTTTGCATTACCGGTTGTTTTGGATATTTCCGAAAATCCTGGTTTTGCCATAAAGGCAACCACGAACAGGGATGTGAATTTCGATGTCCGTTTAACAGATACCGCTGGAGTTTCCAGTGATGTTATACGACAAACTATTCGAACCTCCAGTGATTTCCTATGGTATGAATATGATTTCAGTTCTGATGCATCTGTTAATCTGGAAGCCATTCAGGCAGTAGAATTCATTCCCAACGGATGGCAAATGAATGGCATGAACAGAACCACCCCATACGATGGTACTGTTTTTATTGACGAAATTGCTATTGGCAGCGAGGTTGAGCTTACCGGATTAAGTTTTCTTCCCATCAAGGATCAGGTGTTAGGAATTAATTCAACTGATAATGAAATCGTTGTATCTGATTTGAGTGCAAATATCACCGGGGTTGAAGTAACCACCGGAGATGCTGGTTTATTGCCCCAGGAAAATATAGCAGTAATGCAGGAAGGAGAGATTGCATATATAACGTACACTCCAACAGCCGATACAACAGGTGTTTTCCCGGTCACTTTTGAAGTTACTGATGGAACACTCACAAAACCACAGACATTCCTGGTTACCATTAATGATAATAATGCCCCAGGCGCTACTCCGCCAATGGATCAGGAATTAAAAGCAGGAGAAAGTTATGAAATTACCCTAAGGAACATAGATGATGGAAACCCTGAAGCATCGCAGGATGTTAGAATAAGTGTTATCTCAGATAATACAGACGTACTTCCCAATCCAACAATCCAGTCGGAGAGTGGCGACACTATTTTCACACAATCCGAAAGAAATGGTATCATTACCTTGAATCCTTCTACACCAGGACAGGCTGAAGTAACAGTAATCCTTACCGATGGCGAAGGCGATCAGGAAATAACATCCGAAGTTTCATTTATTGTAAATGTATTCCAGGAATTAAATGAGCCTCCTACAATAAATCCTGTTCTTCCTCAGCAAATTCTTGTAAATGAGTTGTCGGTGATTAATCTTACCGGTATTAGTGATGGTGGTGACGGAAGTGAATCACTTACAATTTCCGTTACTTCGTCAGACACAACTGCCATTCATGGGGATGATGTGTCAGTAAGTGAAATTGTTGATGGGCAGGCAACATTGAGTTTTACAGCTGTAGGTGAGGGTGCCGTAAACCTTACTATCACCGTTACGGATGATGGAGGTGAGGAAGGTTTAAATAATGGTGATCAATCGGTTTCCACAGTTATTCATTTGGATATCATCCCCGAACCTATCACCGGAGAAATTGCAGTTTTTGCCGAAGAAAATTTCACCATTGATACTGATGATGGTTCTTCATATGAAGTTTTGGGGGATACTGCCGTGGTATTTGCCTTTACCGACACGAAACGAAACTGGAATGGTCATGCTTATCAAACAGTGAATCAGCTGAATTTAACCAACTTTCCGTATGTAACTTTTGAAGCAAAAGTAGACAGAGTAAGTCCGAATAATCCGAATGCCCGATATAATGTTTATCTGTGGGACAGTGAAGGTGGATATACAACCGGGGCGACCAGTGATATAGTACAACAAATGGTTCCTGTAGATGGAGAGTGGCACAGGGTAACCATTGACTGGACAGATAATATGGTTCAGGGATCTCAGCAAGTACCGATCAATGCGGCAAGGATTACCCGCGTATTTTTCCATATTGAAGGAGGTGTTACAGGTGCAAGTAATCCCTGGGTTGCTGGTGACTATTATATAAGAGATTTAAGAATAGGATCTGAGGTTACAGAGTTAGTAGGTGAACAACAGGTTTTAGCATATGTAAATCCGGTAGGAGACCAACTGATTGCACCTGATGGTGAGCCAAGAGATATTACTGTTTCAGGAATCAGAACCGGGAATGGAAGTACCCCTTCTGTAAGTGTTACAAATTCAAATGATGTCGTAGGTACAACCACTCTTGGAGATGTTGTAGATGGTAGGGCCACAATCACATTTACTCCTTCAGGTGAATTAGGTTCCACTTCAGTAACTGTTGAAGTTACAGGTGAAGGTGTAGATATACCAGCATCCACATCATTTACAATAGATATTAGTGATCCTTCAACCTTTACACAGTCAACACTTTCATTCAACAGGGATGAGGAGTTGCAGATAATTCAGGGTTTTGGAGCATTCTATGATCGCAGTGGGGCATTAGCACCAGAAGTAGTGAATGATCTCGGATTAACGATTATAAGGGTTGAGATTGAACCCGAATTTGAGCCGGTGAATGATAATGATGATCCAAGTGTAGTTAACTTTGATGGCTTTGATTATAATTACATTCACCCCGGTATTCAACGATACAAGGAGGAATTTGAGATGGCAGGTGTTGATGACTGGAAAGTCATTGCCACTGCATGGACTCCTCCTTACTGGATGAAATATAATTTATCAGACATGGGTGGTCCCTCCAACAGTGCGCCCACATGGGAAGGAACGGATAATAAAGTACGTCCCGAGTATTATGAGGAGTATGCCGAGTTTCTCGCTGCATGGTGGCTTGCTGTTAAGGCACAAACCGGTGTAGAGGTATATGCCATCAGCCCTCAAAATGAACCCGCATATTCACAATTTTATAATTCTGCTATCCTAAGTCCTGAAAAGTTTGCAGAAGTTGTAGCTCACACCGGGCCAAAATTTGAGGAAATGGGAGTTACTGCAAAAATCTTTATGCCTGAGCAAAATTTTGACCAGGGAGTAAATGGTTATAGTATGCTAGCTTACATGGAAGCTCTTAAAATCCACCCTGTAGCTTCTCAATATGTTGATATTATTGCGACCCATGGTTATGCATCAGATGGTATTGGGATTGGCAACCTTGGAGGTGATGCATGGATTACAATGAAAAATGAAGCCCGGGATTACACGGAAGCAGAAGGAGGACCAAAAGAACTATGGATGACAGAAACCTCCGGTGAGCCCGATAATCATGAAAATGGTGCCATGCGTGTAGCAGGTGCTATCGGTTTGGGTCTCAGTAAAGGAGAAGCACAAGGGTGGGTGTATTGGACTATTCAATCAGGTGCTGATGAGAATGGTGCACGATATGGCTATTACAGTGGTACAAGAAAAACAGTGAAGTATTATGCTGCTAAACATTACTATCGGTTTCTGAGGCCCGGTGCACAAATGTTTGAAGCAACAACAGAAAACACCGACATTATTATTAATGCTGGTGAAAACCCTGATGGAACGATTTCAATAATTATTGTGAACGCGGGGGACACACCCACGTCATTCCAACTGGATGAAAATGGAGATATCCCAAATATTATTGATGCATATCAATCTGTTGAGAGTAGTTATGCAGCAAAAATCTCGCCATTTGGTGGAAACCGCCTTATTATTCCAGCACTGAGTATAACAACTTTGGTTGCAGATGGGTTTGTTACCGATGTTGCTCTTCTCGCCGACGCTGTTTCGGATCAGAATGTAGTTTCTGATGGTAACAGCAAAACATTTGACGTAACAGGCATCGATCTTACTGGTCTTGAAGGTGATGTAACCATCTCAAATATTACCTCTTCAGATACAAGTATTATTCCCTTTCCCGAAATTCCAACAGTTGATGATGGCACGGCAACAATTACTTACACACCCGTAGAAGGAGAATCAGGGAGTGTAACAATTAGTTTAATGTTGGAAGGTGGTTTGCTAACGAAAGAGGTTAGTGCTACAATAAATATAGATCCACCGGTTATTAATGTTAATGATGTAATAGATCAGGAAGTCTTGTCTGACGGGTCAACTTACACAGTTGAACTAACAGGTATCGAATATACCGGAATCAGTGAATTAAACATTACAAGTACAAACTCTTCAGACGCAACTGTAATACCGGATCCGGCAATTCCATCGATTACTGGCAGTACAGCAACTGTTTCATATACTCCTCTCGAAGGTACCGAAGGGCAAATTACTATTGGTTTGCTTTTTGAAGCCAGTATTATTCAAAAAGAGGTAACCTTCATGGTTAATGTATCTGTTCCCACCTGGATTGATAACCTATCTGATAATGGAATAATTGTTTATCCGGTTCCGGCAAATAACAGGCTTACAATAAGCTCTTCTGAAATGATGAAAGTAGTCAGGGTATATGATCTTAATGGAGCTCAAGTACTCAGTAGAGTTGTAAATGCTGAGGAAGCGGTGATAAATGTAGATGCTTTATCAAAAGGAATTTATATCCTAAAAATAACTCAATCGAATAAAACACTAACTGGAAGAATTCTTGTTGACTAGTTCGTTAATTGATATAGGTCAATGCAAAAAATCCCCGGAAACTCCGGGGATTTTTTTATGTAGCTCTCAAATCCGCAAGAAAAATTCAGTTGAAATTATAAATGGGTTTCTCAGTAAATTTCCATAAAGTAATTGTGAAAAAAATTATCATAGCAGTGATGATTAAAAAGACTGTGTTTTTGTCTGTTTATAATTTGATTAAGTCGGTCAGATGGAGTTCGCCAAAATACCGGTTTTGTATTTTTGTCTATGGTGCGAAATCTAATCATCCGCGTGTGTGTCAATAGTATTGTCATGGCTCGGTTCATTTAGAAATGAACATGCAAGGTGCTTCCATCCAAAATCGTTGTTCATCACATTGAAGAGTTTTTCATTGCTGCCCCGCTGGTTGTATAATTATATTACTTTTTTTTCGCTGAATCTGCTATAATATCTTCATCAATATAATATACTAACTGTCCTCAACCGACTTTCTAAAGAAATGTGTAGATTTGTACATCGTAATTTTTTAGATTTAACGATTCAAATCTACGAAAAGTGAGAGTATGTTTAACCACCTCTCTTTTCTGCTTTTTATCGGACCATAGTGTCTGGAAATGTTAAATATTATTCAACAACTTAAATTGCGTGGAAATGAAAAAAATGATTTTATTCGGGATTTTGATTGCCTCGGGAGGGATACTTATGGCACAGGAAAACAATGAATCCGATACAACTGAATTAAAGAACTGGAATTTCAGTGGGTTTTTTCAGCAAAATACCAGCCAGGTGAGTTTTACAAACTGGGCAGCCGGAGGAGAAAATTCCTTCTCTCTGGTGAGCCAAGCCAGATTTGATGCTAATTACAAGCATGATGATATTCAGTGGGAAAACTATGTAGATTTGGCTTATGGTATTATTAAAACCGAAAATACCTCGTTAAGAAAAAACTCTGATAAGATAGATGTATTTTCAAAGGTAGGTAGAAACCTGGGTGAAAAGATAAGCATGTCAGCATTGATAAATTTTCAATCTCAGTTTGCCGAAGGATTCAACTTCCCTAATGATAGTGTTGTGGTTTCCAGATTTATGGCGCCAGGTTATCTTACAGGTTCTGTTGGTTTTGATTATAAACCCTTAGAATTTCTCTCTATATATGCTTCTCCTGCAACCGGTAAATTCACTTTTGTAACAGACCAAAAACTGGCAGATCAGGGTCGATTTGGTGTGGAACCCGCAGAATTTAATGATGCCGGCGAAAAAATATCTGATGGAAAAAATGTAAATCCTGAATTTGGTTCATTGGTTCGTATTGCTTTTAACAAAGAGATTTTTACAAATGTGATTGTGAATACAAGGGTAACGCTGTTTAATAATTACACCGACAGTAACGTGTCGAATCGGAAAAATACGGATGTGGATTGGATATTGGATATAAACATGCCTGTAAATGAATTTATTACTGTTACAATGGGCTTTCATCTAATCTATGATCATGATATAAAAATACCTAAAATGGGAACCAATGAGATGGGAGAAGAGGTTGCTTTGTACGACAGACCTACAACACAATTCAAACAGCAGCTGGGTGTTGGGTTTGTATATAAATTCTAATCTTTAATGGTACCCTAATCAATGAAATTGGTCAGTAGATCTATTGTGAGCAGACGAAAGTTTTTCCCAAAAGTCCCATAGGCAAAGCCTTTGATTATTGCTCTCATCGCAGGATAAGTCTCCAGAATTATCTAAAAGATGGCATGTTAGAGATAGATTCTAACCGGGTTGAAAATTCCATTCGCCAACTAGCAGCATGACGCAAGAACCATCTGTTTGCCGGATCGCATCAGGGAGTCAAAAACATCGCTATGTATTACAATTTCTTTTTAAATTGTAAAAAGCATGTTATTGATTTAGCCCCTTAAAAAAAAACCTGAAAGCACTAATGAAAGTGCTTTCAGGAACATTACCCAAAGGGTAAAAACTAACTACCAATTACTAATTAACTACCAACCTAAAAATTAACCTACTTATTTATTTATTTATTATTTTACGAATAACATTTCTCTGTATTTTGGTAACGTCCACATTTCATCATCCACCAGTATTTCAAGTTTATCAACATCATACCGGATACGATCAAAATAGGGTTTAACTTCATTACAGTAGAAAGTAGCCCTTTTTGTTGCATCTTCTATGGCATTTGCTTCTTTCCGTTTATCAATCATTTCTTTCACATCTTTTCTTATCTGAATGATATGATCAGATATTTTTCCAATAATACCTTTTTGCAACTCTGACTGCTCATTGAATTGCTCTTCGCTGAGAATTTCTTTTAATCCTTTCACATTGTCAACCAAAATGCTTTGGTACCTGATAGCAGTGGGAATAATATGGTTTCCTGCAATATCGGCCAACACCCGTGATTCAATTTGTATGGCTTTTGCATATGCTTCACTGCGAATCTCAAGTCTTGCCTCAAGTTCTTCTCCGGTAAGGATTTGATTCTCGCTGAAAAGTTTCTTTGTGGAATCACTAATAAAAGCCTGCAATGCCTCAGGAGTATTTTTCCGGTTACTTAGTCCTCTTTTCTCTGCTTCTTCTACCCACTCCTGACTATAACCATTTCCTTCAAACAGGATGGGTTTAGATTCCGTGATATAATCTCTTAGAATCTTAAAGATCGCTTCATCTTTATCTTCGCCTTTCTCCATGTATTCTTCGAGCGTATTCTTGAACTGCTTTAGTTGGTCTGCAAGAATGGTGTTGAGGGTAATCATTGCGGGTGCACAGTTTGCTCCTGCTCCTACTGCTCTGAATTCAAATTTATTACCAGTAAATGCTACCGGAGAGGTTCTGTTTCTGTCGGTATTATCCAGGATGATCTGAGGGATTTTACCAATGTTAAGTTTTAATTCCGTTTTTTCATCAGGAGTAAGTTTTCTGTCTTTCACTTTTTGCTCAATTTCCTGTAAAACTTTGGTCAGCTGCGAACCAATAAAAACAGAAATGATAGCGGGGGGTGCCTCATTTGCTCCCAGTCTGTGATCGTTTCCTGCAGAAGCAATTGATGCTCTCAGAAGATCAGCATGTTTATATACTGCCCTTATGATATTTACAAAAAAGGTGAGAAATAAAAGATTTGTTTTGGGTGTATGGCCCGGACTGAGAAGATTTTTCCCGGTATTGGTGGCCAATGACCAGTTGTTATGCTTACCGCTTCCATTGATTTCAGCATAAGGTTTTTCATGGAAAAGGATTCTGAATTTATGTTTTCTTGCTACCCTGTCCATAATCACCATCACTAATTGGTTGTGGTCAATGGCAATATTGGTTTCCTCGAATACCGGCGCTAATTCGTATTGGTTGGGAGCAACTTCATTGTGTCTTGTCTTTACCGGAATACCTAATTTCCATGCTTCATATTCAAATTCTCTCATGAACGCACTTACCCGGGGTGGAATGCTTCCAAAGTAGTGGTCTTCAAGTTGTTGTCCTTTAGCAGGAATATGACCTGTAAGGGTGCGACCTGTAAGGGTGAGATCAGGACGGGCAAAGTATAAAGCTTCGTCAACAAGAAAATATTCCTGTTCCCAACCCAGCGTTGAAATCACCTTGGTAATGCTTCTGTCAAATAGTTGACATACTTCGGTTGATATTTTATCAATTTGCGACAATGCTTTCAACAATGGAGTTTTGAAATCAAGCGAATATCCTGTATAAGATATGAATATGGTAGGAATACATAAAGTTTTGTCAATGATAAATGCAGGAGAGGAAGGATCCCATGCAGTGTAACCTCTGGCTTCAAAAGTATTACGCAATCCACCACTGGGCAAACTACTGGCATCGGGTTCTTGTTGAACCAACTGTCCTCCGCCAAATTGCTCTATTGATCTGCTGTCGCCGGTGGGGGTGAAAAATGCATCATGCTTTTCTGCTGTTGCACCCGTGAGAGGTTGAAACCAGTGGGTGTAATGGGTAGCACCTTTACTTATTGCCCATGCCCGCATGGCTGATGCAACCTGATCGGCGATTTTCTTATCAATTTTTTCTGACCTGTCAATATTATCACTGATGCTTTTGTAAACATCATCGGGAAGATATTCCCTCATTGCCCTGTCAGAAAAAACATTAACACCATAAAAATCGGAAACTTTTGATGGAATTTCCTCTGTGTTCAGCGGAGTGTGCTGCATCGCTTCCTGTAATGCTGTAAATCTTCTGTTGCTCATAATTCGTTTAAGTTTTAAATTTCACGACAAAAGTATAAAATAAATACGATGTAACGCAAGAAAAAAACAAAAAAATAGCAAAAAATGTGTTTTTGAAAGGGGGTGTTTGTTTAAAATGTAATGTTTGGAATTGGTTTTGTTTAAAAATGAAGGGGATTTCTCTCATATTGTTATTTTTTTGTTTTTGGATGGTTTTTTCGTCATCTTATTTTTTTGACATAAAAAAGTAGTTTTCCTGTGAGTAGTATTTTTTTCAGGAAAGTTTGAGTACTGGGATTTCGTAAAATAAAAAACAGGCGTTTAAAATTCATGCCTACATGATGTTGAAAGTATTGAAATGACCGTTTTGAATACGAACATAAAAGTTTAATCCTTTTTGTTTGGGATACAGCAAGCATTTTCCTGCAAAAGCTAAATATAAGATCGAGTTGGATGGGTGAATGAGCAGAAGTTAATGGGTTGAATCTTGCTTTTTTTTCATATCACACCCAATTCTGTAATACACTGTTAATATGTGATGGAAGTTTCATTATATTTGCTTTTTATTATTGAAAAGCAGATATTTTACTGCCAGTCATTGCGGTGTATTACAATATTTAAAAGCAACTTTATTGTAAAGTATTCGTTTAAAGTACTTAAGGTTGCTTTGTATTTCAATATTTTCATAAGAACAATAGAAACAAAACATTGAGAATTAAGAATCTGATCATATCAACCATTATTTTGATGCTGTCATTTGCCTCTCTTTCCGGGCAAAATACTGCTCAGGCAGAAAAGGAACCCCCTTTAACGAGGATTCTTTTTATTTTTGATGCATCCCAAAGTATGTTTGCCCGCTGGCAGAGTGATATGCGAATCAATATTGCCAGAAATTTGCTTAGTGAACTTCTGGATAGTTTGCAATCTGCTGAGAATACGCAGTTAGCCCTTCGCGTTTATGGTCATCAGAAAAGATTTCCCCCGCAGGATTGTAATGATACCAAGCTCGAAATTCCGTTTCGTGATAATAATATTTATGATATAAAACAACGTCTAAAGAGTATAACTCCAAGAGGTACTACCCCAATTTCAATGTCGCTTGAAAGAGCTCAGGATGACTTTCCGCCTTGCGATAATTGTAGAAATATTATTGTATTGATTACTGATGGAATCGAAGAATGCGGCGGTGACCCCTGCGCAGTATCCAGAGAACTTCAAAAAAAAGGGATTATTTTGAAACCTTTTATCATAGGTATAGGAAGAGATTTCAGAGATGATTTTGATTGTGTGGGTCAATATTTCGATGCCACGAGTGAAAACGAATTTCGTCAGAGTTTAAACATCGTAATATCACAAGCCCTTGATAATACTACTGCGCAGGTAAATTTGCTGGATATTTATGGTCTTCCCACCGAAACCAATGTACCGATAAGCCTTTATGATAATTTTAGTGGAAAATTAATGGATAGCTTTATCCATACATTCAACCACAGAGGATTGCCCGATACTATTTATTATCTTGATCCGCTTATTGAATACAATATGGTTGTGCACACTACTCCCCCGGTAACACTTGAGGGAATCAGAATCAATCCGGGAAAACACAATATATTACCGGTAGATGTGCCACAGGGTAGTTTAACATTGCTGGTGGGGGGCAGAACTAATATTTCCTACAGAGCCATTTTGCGAAAAAAAGATGAAATGGAAACCCTTACTACCCAAACATTCGGTAATACCGAAAAATACTTGGTAGGAGAATACGATCTTGAAGTCTTGTCGGTTCCCCGCATCTATATCAATGACATTGAGATAAAGCAAAGTCATAACACAAAGGTAGAGATTCCTCAGCCAGGAATAGCTGTTTTGCGTCTTCCTGCTCCTGGTTATGCTAAAGTGCTTCACGAAGAGGATAATGAACTGAAAGTAATTCATGTAGTAAGAGAAAATGTTCAAAGTGAAACCATTTACTTACAACCAGGGAGTTACAGGATCGTTTACAGATCCCGTTCTTCTAATCAAACCATTTTTTCCGTTGACCGATCTTTTAAGATCCGCTCGGGAGTATCCACAATGGTAAAGCTTAGTCCCTGATACTGCCTGTTTGCAATTCAAACCTATTGAAGATATTTCACAAAAGAATTTTTTCGAATTCTTATTTTTTCTTTTTTTGAAATAGAAGCAAAAGAGCAATCTTTCTTTTCTGTGAACTGATGGAAAGATAGCAGGTTTTGTTTTCAGAGTGATGTAAGTGTACCTAAAGACAATTGGTAAGTTTGCCAACTGCCGGAAAAATTTGATAATGATAACATTCCAAATGGAAGAATTGAGGCAGATTTATGAAAGGCAGATTAAACCTTTTACCTTTTCCATAGTCTGATAGGCGAAGAAAAAAACACAGTTGTATGAATCATAGCACTGATGCTGAATTGTTGGATATTTATAAAAATGCTCACCAGCAGGATTATGCTTTTAATCTTATTGTTCGCAAATACCAGGAAAAGATCTACTGGCATGTAAGGAGAATGGTGCTGGATCATGATGATGCCAATGATATTGTACAGGATATTTTTATAAAGGCATGGAAATCGTTAAAGGAATTCAGAGGCGATTCCGGAATTTATACCTGGTTGTACAGAATTGCGACCAACGAAGCCCTTACTTTTTTGAGGAAAAAGAAAAGAAGATTTTTCCTGCCCTGGCAGGATGTTGAGAATCTTATGAGTGAAAAACTTGAATCGGATACTTATTTCAAAGGGAGTGATATAGAAAAGAAACTTCAAAAGGCAATTCTCACACTTCCCGATAAACAAAAAGTTGTATTTAATTTAAGATATTTTGATGAAATGAAATATGAAGAAATGTCGGAGATTCTTCAAACCAGCGTAGGAGCCTTAAAAGCTTCTTTTCATCATGCCTCAAAAAAAATTGAAGAATACATCAAAGAACATTAAACTTTTAATCAGATACTGCGTCTAAGACCAAAATGACGGTTGTTTCAGCATAATTGCATTCTCTAAGTTTGGTTTTATGATTTTTAACCCTCTGGAAATGCACCCTGAAATAAAAACAGATCGATGAACCGAGTCATGACAATACTATTGACACACACGCGGATGATTAAGATAAATGGAACGCAGATGACACAGATTGAG